>NZ_JBQQCE010000008.1:0-50977 GCF_052245645.1 Streptomyces sp. KR55
CGTAGGAACCGTCGGCTCCGGCACGTACAGCGTCCTGAACGGGCCCAGTGTGAAACGCGTCACCGTCCCGCTGGCCAAACTCCCGCGTGCGGCACACGGTTTCCGGATCGCGGTGGTCAGCGACATCCATCTGAGCCCGGTCCTCGGCCGGGGCTTCGCCCAGAAGGTCGTGGACACGATCAACTCGACGCAGCCCGACCTCATCGCGGTCGTCGGCGACCTCGTCGACGGCAGTGTGAAGGACCTGGGGCCCGCGGCCGCGCCCCTCGCCCAGCTGACGGCCCGCCACGGCGCCTACTTCGTCACCGGCAACCACGAGTACTTCTCCGGCGCCGAGCAGTGGGTGGAGGAGGTACGGCGACTCGGCCTGCGCCCCCTGGAGAACGCCCGTATGGAGCTGCCCCACTTCGACCTCGCGGGCGTCAACGACGTGACCGGTGAGGAGGAGGGCGACGGTCCGGACTACGCCAAGGCCCTCGGCGACCGGGACGCGGCACGCGCGTGCGTGCTCCTGGCCCACCAGCCCGTGCAGATCCACGAGGCCGTCGAGTACGACGTCGACCTCCAGCTCTCCGGCCACACCCACGGCGGCCAGCTCTGGCCCGGCAACCTCATCGCGGCGGCTGAGAACCCGACCCTGGCGGGCCTGGAGCGCTACGGCGACACCCAGCTGTACGTCAGCCGCGGAGCGGGCGCCTGGGGGCCGCCCACGCGCGTCGGCGCACCCTCCGACATCACGGTGATCGAGCTGGCCTCGCCCCGGTGACAGGGCGAACGGAGCGGCGGCTCACCCGGATCTGAGCCCTACACGGGTGCAGCCGTCCGGGCCGGCAGGGTCACCGTCACCGCCAGCCCCTCGCCCGGCGCCGTACGCACCGCCACCTCGCCGCCGTGCGCATGGACCACCCCCTGCACGATCGCCATGCCCAGCCCGCTGCCGGCGCCGCCTCCCGCGCGGAAGAAGCGGTCGAATATGCGTGCCGCGTCCTCCGTGTCGAGGCCCGGGCCCTCGTCGGCGACGCACAGCCGTACCACCCCGTCGGAGCGCTCCACGCCGAGCCGCACCGGCACGTCGGCGGGTGTGTGGATACGGACGTTGCCCAGGAGGTTGCCGAGTATCTGGCGCAGCCCGGACTCGTCGGCGTGCACCAGCAGGGAGCCGTCGGCGCCGACCGTGATGGGCCGTTCGGGCTGCTGTACGCGCAGGTCCTCCGCCGCCTCCCGCACCAGTCGGCTCAGGTCGACATTGTGGAAGCGCAGTTCGGGCTGCTGGTCGAGGCGGGCGAGAGTGAGCAGTTCGTCGACGAGCCGGCCCATGCGGTCCGCCTCCGCCATCACCCGCTCCCAGGCCCGCTTGCGGTCCGCCGGGTCGCGCAGCATGCCCTTGTCGTACAGCTGGAGGTAGCCGCGTATCGCGGACAGCGGGGTGCGCAGTTCATGCGAGGCGTCGGCGACGAAGCGGCGCAGCTGGGCGGCGCTGCGTTCACGCGTGCGATACGCCGACTCGACCTGATGGAGCATCGAGTTGAGGGCGAGGCGGAGCTGCTCCACCTCCAGGGTGGCCTCGCGGCTGGACGGCACGCGCCGGGTCAGGTCGCCCTCGGCGATCGCCGTCGACGTCTCGACCATGTCCTCCAGGGGCTGCATCCGGCGGCGCACGCTGAACATCGTGAGACAGGCCAGCAGGGCCAGCAGCAGGGTGCCGACGGCGAGGTCGAGCTTGAGGGCCCTGCTGAGGATCTGGTGCACGGCCTCGGTCGAGGTGGCGAGCAGGACGGTGGTGCCGTCGGCGAGTTGGCCGGCGGTGACGCGGTAGTGGTCGCCCTGGACCTGGATGTCGTGGGGCTCGGTGTCGGCCACGAGGACCGCGGGTTCGTGCACCGCGGCGGCCAGCGCGCGCTGGGTGTCGGTCGGCGCGAAACCGCCTATGGTCAGAGGGCGCCCGGCCTTGTCGACGGCCGCGAAGACGGAGCCCTGCACGAGCGACTCGGCGTCGCCGCCGGACGAGTCGGGAGCCAGCTTTTCGCTGAGGGCGAACAGCGCGGTCAGCGAGTCGACCTGCTCGAAGGTGAGCGGGGCGTCGCCGATCGAGGCGCGGGACGTCATCAGCTCACGGTCCACGGTGTCCAGCAGGTAGATCCGCATGCCCATCAGGCTCACGGCGGTCGCCACGACGATGGAGAGCGCCAGCAGCACCACGTTCGCCAGCGTCAGCTTGCCGCGCAGGGAGTGCAGGCTGCGTCCGCAGCGGCCTTTGTACGGCCTCATGCCAGCCCGTATCCGACGCCCCGCCGGGTGGTGATCACCGGCGGTCCCAGCGCGTCCAGCTTGCGCCGCAGATAACTGATGTAGGTCTCGACGACCGTCGACTCGAGCGGGACATGCTCGTACTGCCAGACATGGCGCAGGAGTTGCTCCTTGGGCACGATCCGGCCGCCGTTGCGCACCAGGAAGCGCAGCAGGGCGTACTCGGTGGGGGTCAGCTCGACCGTGCGGCCGGCGCGGCGCACCGAGTACGTCGTCTCGTCCAGCTCCAGGTCGCCGTACCGCAGCGGGGGGCGGTGGGGCAGCACGTCGGCGGGGCGGGTGCGGCGCAGCACCGCGGTGACCCGGGCGACCACCTCGTCGATGTTGAACGGCTTGGTGATGTAGTCGTCGCCGAAGCCGAGGGCGCCGACGACCTCGGCGGGCGAGTCGCGCGCGGTGAGGAACACCAGCGCCAGGTCCGGGCGCCGCTCGCGCAGTTCACGGCCGAGGGCGCGGCCGTCGCCGTCCGGGAGCATGACGTCGAGCAGCGCCAAGTCGATGGGGGTGCCCCCGCGCGAGCCTGTTCGAGCGTGGGGGAGGGTGCGCTCGGCGAGGGTGAGCGCCTCGCGGACGGTGCCCGCGGTCATGACCTCGAAACGGTGGTAGCGCAGGGCGATCGCGAGGACGTCGGCGATGCTCACCTCGTCCTCCACGACCAGCACGGTGCCGGGAGCCGTCGTCATGCCCCCAGTATCGGCGCGGGCACCGACAACCGGTCCGTCTTCGCTTTGGAGTTCGTTGAGAGTCATGGGCGGGTCGTGTCCACGCCCGCGCCGGGCCGCCGATCCTGTTGCCCAGGACCTGGGGGACCAACCGACAACGGATGAAGGAGCGTTGAGCGTGGCGACATTGGCACGATGGTGCTATCGGCACCGGCTGGTGGTCCTGTTGCTGTGGGTGGGGGCGCTGTTCGGCCTGGGCTTCTCGGCCTCGAGCGCGGGCACGAACTACGCGGAGGTCTTCTCCCTGCCGAACACGGACTCCAAGAGCGCGTACGACCTGATGCAGAAGGCCTTCCCGCAGCGCTCCGGGGACGTCGACACGGTGGTGTGGAAGGTCGACGAGGGATCGGTGCGCGACGAGGACGTGCGGTCCCGGATGGAGCCCGCGCTGCGGGAGATCGGGGAGATGGACGGGGTCGGCGAGGTCGCCGGCCCGTACGGGGACCGGGGTGCGGCGCAGATCAGCGAGGACGGGCGAACCGCCTACGCCCAGGTCACCTTCGCCGAGCAGGCGAACGCGGTACCCAAGGAGCTGGTCCAGGACGTCGTCGACACGGCGCAGGACGCGGGAGGCGACGGCCTGCAGGTGGAGCTGGGAGGCCAGGCCATCACCCGCGTCCAGGAGCCGCCCACCGGCACCGCCGAACTGGTCGGCATCGTGGCGGCCGCCGTCGTGCTGTTCCTCGCCTTCGGTTCGCTGTTCGCGATGCTGCTGCCGCTCGTGGTCGCGATCTTCGGTGTGGGTACGGGCATGTTCTCCACCCAGCTGCTCAGCCATGCCACGAACGTGCCCGAACTCGCCTCGTTCCTGTCCACGTTGATCGGTCTCGGCGTCGGCATCGACTACGCCCTGTTCATCGTCACGCGGCACCGGCGCGGCATCCTGCGCGGCATGGCCCCGGAGGAGTCGGCGGCCACCGCCCTCAACACCTCCGGCCGGGCCGTGCTGTTCGCCGGCGGCACGGTGTGCATCGCGCTCGCCGGGATGCTGGTGACGAACCTGCGCTTCCTCGACGGTGTCGTCATCGGCACCTCGCTGACCGTCGTCCTGAGCGTGCTCGCGGCCGTCACCCTGCTGCCCGCGATGCTCGGCTTCCTCGGCCACCGGGTGCTCAGCCGCCGCCAGCGCCGCAAGCTGGCCGCGCAGGGGCCCGAGCCGGAGCGGCCGAGCGGGCTCGCGGCCCGCTGGTCCGCGACCGTCCAACGGCGCCCGCGTTCCGTCGCCGCGCTGGGGCTCGTCGTGATGGTCGTCCTCGCGCTGCCCGTGCTGTCACTGCGGCTCGGCACCGTCGACCAGGGCAACGACGAGGCGTCGACGACCACCAGGAAGGCCTACGACCTGCTCGCCGAGGGATTCGGCCCCGGTTTCAACGGCCCGCTCCAGGTCGTGGTGGACGGCGCCGGGACCGACGGGCTGGTCACCGCCATCCGGGAGACGGAGGGCGTCGCCCAGGTCGCCGCGGCACCGCCCGCGAACGGCGTCACCGTGATCCAGGTCGTACCGACCACGTCACCGCAGGCCGTGGAGACCGACCGCCTCATCGACACCCTGCGCGACGACGTCATCCCGGACGCGGGGGCACAGGCCCATGTCGGTGGGGTGACCGCCGTGTCGAAGGACTTCGCGACCGTCACCGGTGACCGGCTGCCGTTGTTCATCGCGACGATCATCGGACTCGGCTTCCTGCTGCTGATGGTCGCCTTCCGCTCCCTCGTCGTACCGCTGACGGCGGCCGTGATGAACCTGATCGCGGCCGCCGCGTCGTTCGGGGCGCTCGTCGCGATCTTCCAGTGGGGCTGGGGCCTGGATCTGCTGGGCCTCGGCAAGGAGGGCCCGATCGCCGCGTTCCTGCCGATCATCATGCTCTCCCTGCTCTTCGGCCTCTCCATGGACTACCAGGTGTTCCTGGTCAGCCGGATGCACGAGGAGTGGGTGCACACGAAGGACAACGCGCGCGCGGTGCGCGTCGGCCTCGCGGAGACCAGCCGGGTCATCAACTCCGCCGCCCTGATCATGGTCTGCGTCTTCCTGGCCTTCGTGCTCAGCGGCGACTACGCGGCGGCCATGGCGGGCGTCGGCCTGGCAGCGGCGGTCGCCCTGGACGCCTTCATTCTCCGTACGGCCCTGGTGCCCGCCGCGATGCACCTGCTGGGCCGCGCCAACTGGTGGCTGCCGGCGGGGCTGGAGAAGTGGCTGCCGCATCTGGCGGTGGAGCCGAGGGAGGCGGCGGCGACGACGGAGGAGCCGGTGGCCGCAGGGGGCGCCTCGGTGATCCACGGCTTCGTCCGTACGGCGGACGGCGAGCCCGTGGAGGGCACGGTGGTGACGCTGCTCTCGCGCGGCGGGCGTCAGCTGGACCGCGTGACGTCCCTGGCGGACGGCTCGTACATCGTGGCGGTGCCGGGGCCGGGGACGTATCTCCTGGCGGCGACGGCGAGCGGCCTGGGGTCGCGGGCACGGCATGTGGTCGTGGGTGAGGGGCCGCTGGTGTACGACGTGGAGCTGGCGGATGTGACGGAGGGGGAGGTGGACGCGGTCAACTAGCCTTCGGCTGACCGGCCTTCAGGATCTGGTCGACGTCGAGGACGACTTCGGCGCCGACTGACCTGGGCAGGGTGACGACCTCGCCGGGGGAGTGCGGGCGGTGATTCTCGTACTCGTCCCCGGCGGGCTCGGTCAGTACGTGAAGGCGCTGGTGCTTGCGGTCGACGATCACGTAGACCGGGATTTTGGCGCTTGCGTAGGCCTTCACCTTGTCGCGCAGGTCGGTTCGATAGTTGCTGGAGGTGACCTCCAGGACCAGGCGGAAGCAGACGGGGTCGTAACAGTTGTTCTCGACGTAGTGGTCCTGGAAGTCGGCGTCCACCAGAGAGAGATCGGGGATCGCGTAGTCCTCGGTGCCGGTCGGCAGCCACAGGCCGATTCCCTGTACCACCCTCGATTCTGTCTCGTGGAGACCGGCGGTCAGGAAGGGCAACATGAGATCGGTCAGGGCTACGGCGTGCGGGCCGTCCGGTGGCGGGGTCACGAGGATCTGGCCTCCGATGATCTCGACGCGGTAGCCCGGATTGCGGTCCATGAGCCGGTTGGCCTCTGCGGTCAGAGGGCGGTGCTCATGGGGCCGCTCGACGGATGCTGCGGACATCACGTGCCTCCCGTGGGCTGGTGTCGAGAGCATCATCGTAGGCAGGTCAGGACCCGAACGTCCCGCTCAAGCCGATTCACCCGATCGTGGATCACCCTGCCCGCCCTGCACCCCCCGGATCCGGCAACACCTTGGTCATCCCCGGCAGAAAATCCGTGAACAGCTCGTGCACCTCCAGCACCAGCGGCCGCAGCACCCGGAACCGCGCCAGGCTCACCCCGCGCGCGGTGAGCCGAGCCCCCCGCTCGGCCAGCCGGTAACTGCGCCCGCGCCCCTCGGTCCGGTCGAAGATCCAGTACAGGCACAGGCCCATCTGAGCCAGCCACATCAACTCGGGAAGGACGTCCCGCAGTTCCTCCGGTACCTTCGCCCTGGACCCGGCGAGCACCTCCTGGTGCACGCTGATCGCCTCCACGCGCGCGTGCTCCGACTCCGGCGAGAACGGGCTGAGCGGGCTGTCGGGGTCGGCGGCGTTCTTGAAGAACTGCACCGCGAACTCGTGGTACGGCGTCGCGACGTCCAGCCACGCCTTCAGGACGCCCGCGAGCCGCGCCTCCAGGTCGGTCTCCCGGTCCAGGACGTCGCGGACCGCCGCCTGGTGCTCGGCGGCGATCCGGTCGTAGAAGCCCTGGACCAGGTGCTCCTTGCCGGCGAAGTAGTAGTAGGCGTTGCCGACGGAGACCCCGGCCTCTTCGGCGATGGCCCGCATGGTGGTCCTGTCGTACCCGCGCTCCCTGAACAGCCGCATCGCCGTCTCCAGGATCAGCGCACGCGTCTGCTCGGACTTGGTCGGCGTACCGCTCCCCTCGGAGTGGTCGCTCGGCGCGGGACTGTCGTTCTTCGCGGGCACGAAGAGAGCCTAGCCAGTGGGATTCAGGGCCTCCGCCCCAGCTCCGGCCGCTTGCTGTAGTCCGTGAATCCGAGGATGTTCCCCCACGGATCGGCGATCTCGACGGTCCAGCCGGTGGCCACGGGGGAGGGGGCGTCCAGGAGGGGGATGCCGGCCTCGGTCAGGGCATGGGCCGCCGTGCGCGCGTCCGGCACCTCGAGCCACACCCGCGGCGACGGCCAGGGCGGCGGACGGTGCCCGAACTCCTCCTCCCGCCGCAGCAGAATCCCGGGCGTCTCACCTCCGACCTTCAGCAGTGCGATCCCGGCCTCGTCGAGCCGGAAGTCCGTCGCGAACCCGGCCCGCTCGTACCACCGCACGGCCTCGTCGAGGTCTCCGACGGGCAGCAGTACGTTGTCGAAACCGAGCAGCTCGTACGACTGGTCATCTGACATGCCCTCAGGTTAGGTGCACGCCGAAGCCCGGCCACGGACACCGGACCGCGGGCCGACCATGTGATCACCCGTTGAGGTGAGGCCGAGGCCGGAGGCCCGTTGTCGGTGCCGCCCTCTACATTCGTCGGCATGGCAGTCGTGACGTTCGTCGACCATCGCCTTGCCGAGGGTCACCGCCGGCATCCGGGAGCCCGACACAGCGAGGGCTCCCGGCCCGGCGTACCGGACGGGGAGCCCTCGCTGTGCTGACGGAAGGTCAGAAGCGCCGGGTGATCAGCGCCCTCTTCACTTCCTGGATCGCCTTCGTGACCTCGATGCCGCGCGGGCAGGCGTCCGTGCAGTTGAAGGTCGTGCGGCAGCGCCAGACGCCGTCGCGGTCGTTGAGGATCTCCAGGCGCTGCTCGCCGGCCTCGTCACGCGAGTCGAAGATGAAGCGGTGCGCGTTGACGATGGCCGCCGGGCCGAAGTACTGCCCGTCGTTCCAGAAGACCGGGCAGGACGACGTGCAGGCGGCGCACAGGATGCACTTCGTCGTGTCGTCGAAGCGCTCGCGGTCCTCCGCGGACTGCAGACGCTCACGCGTCGGCTCGTTCGTGTCCTTCGTGATGAGGAAGGGCATGACGTCCCGGTACGCCTGGAAGAACGGCTCCATGTCCACGACCAGGTCCTTCAGGACCGTCAGGCCCTTGATGGGCTCGACCGTGATCGGCTTCTCGGGGTTGATGTCCTTGATCAGCGTCTTGCAGGCCAGGCGGTTCTTGCCGTTGATCCGCATGGCGTCCGAGCCGCAGATGCCGTGCGCGCAGGAGCGGCGGAACGTGAGCGTGCCGTCCAGGTCCCACTTGATCTTGTGGAGGCCGTCGAGGACGCGCTCCTTGGGGTCGATCTCCAGCTGGAAGTCTTCCCAGGTCGCCTCCGCCGAGACCTCCGGGTTGAACCGGCGGACCCGGAAGGTGACGGTGATGTACGGGGTGGCCGTGGACTCCGCCTCGGCCTTGTCCAGAACAGGGGTAGCCATCAGTACTTACGCTCCATCGGCTGGTAGCGGGTCTGGACGACCGGCTTGTAGTCGAGACGGACGGACTCGGTCCCGTCGGCGCCGACCTCGCGGTACGCCATGGTGTGGCGCATGAAGTTGACGTCGTCGCGGTTGGGGTAGTCCTCGCGGTAGTGACCGCCGCGGGACTCCTTGCGGGCCAGCGCGGACACCGCCATGACCTCGGCCAGGTCGAGCAGGTTGCCCAGTTCGACGGCCTCCAGGAGGTCCGTGTTGAACCGCTTGCCCTTGTCCTGGATCGCCACGTTCTTGTAGCGCTCGCGCAGCTCGGCGATCTTCTCCACCGCCGTCTTGATCGTCTGCTCGGTGCGGAACACCATGACGTTGGCGTCCATGGTCTCCTGCAGCTCCCGACGCAGAGTCGCCACGCGCTCGGTACCCGTCGACGTCCGCAGGCGCTCGATCTGCTCGACCACGAGCGACTCCGGGTTCTCCGGCAGCTCGACGAAGTCCGCCGTCTGCGAGTACTCCGCCGCCGCGATACCGGCCCGCTTGCCGAACACGTTGATGTCGAGGAGGGAGTTCGTGCCGAGACGGTTCGCGCCGTGCACGGACACGCACGCGACCTCACCGGCCGCGTACAGGCCCGGGACGACGGTGGTGTTGTCGGCGAGGACCTCGCCCTCGACGTTGGTCGGGATGCCGCCCATCGCGTAGTGCGCCGTCGGCTGGATCGGGATCGGGTCCGTGTACGGCTCGATGCCCAGGTACGTGCGCGCGAACTCGGTGATGTCGGGCAGCTTGGCGTCCAGCTGCTCCGGCGGCAGGTGGGTCAGGTCAAGGTAGACGTGGTCGCCCTCGGGACCGCAGCCGCGGCCCTCACGGATCTCGGTGTAGATCGACCGCGACACCACGTCTCGCGACGCGAGGTCCTTCATGACCGGCGCGTACTTCTCCATGAAGCGCTCGCCGTCCTTGTTGCGGAGGATGCCGCCCTCACCACGGGCGCCCTCCGTCAGCAGGATGCCCATGCGCCAGATGCCGGTCGGGTGGAACTGGAAGAACTCCATGTCCTCCAGCGGCAGACCCCGGCGGTAGACCGCGGCCTGGCCGTCACCGGTCAGCGTGTGCGCGTTCGACGTCACCTTGAAGAACTTGCCGCAGCCGCCGGACGCGTAGATCACGGCCTTCGCCTGGAAGACGTGGATCTCGCCGGTGGCGAGTTCGTACGCCACCACACCGGCCGACTTCTTGATGCCGTCGACCTCGGTGATCAGCTGGTCCAGGACGTAGAACTCGTTGAAGAACTCCACGCCCTCCTTGACGCAGTTCTGGTACAGCGTCTGGAGGATCATGTGGCCGGTGCGGTCGGCCGCGTAGCAGGAGCGGCGGACCGGAGCCTCGCCGTGGTTGCGGGAGTGACCGCCGAAGCGGCGCTGGTCGATGGTGCCGTTCGGGGTGCGGTTGAACGGCAGGCCCATCTTCTCCAGGTCGAGGACCGAGTCGATGGCCTCCTTCGCCAGGATCTCGGCGGCGTCCTGGTCGACCAGGTAGTCACCGCCCTTGACCGTGTCGAAGGTGTGCCACTCCCAGTTGTCCTCCTCCACGTTGGCCAGCGCCGCGGCCATGCCGCCCTGCGCGGCGCCCGTGTGGGAGCGGGTGGGGTAGAGCTTGGTCAGCACGGCGGTGCGGCTGCGCTTCGTCGACTCGATGGCGGCGCGCATGCCTGCGCCGCCGGCGCCGACGATGACGGTGTCGTACTTGTGGATCTTCATGAGTGGATACCTCAGCCCCGTGCCTAGCGGATGTTCGGGTCGAAGGTGAAGATCACCAGCGTGCCCAGCAGGATGGTGAACACCGTTGCGGTGTACAGCAGGCCCTTCAGCCACAGGCGCGTGTTCGCGCGCTCCGCGTAGTCGTTGATGATCGTGCGCAGACCGTTGGCGCCGTGCAGCATCGCCAGCCACAGCATCAGCAGGTCCCAGACCTGCCAGAACGGAGACGCCCAGCGGCCGGCCACGAAGGCGAAGCCGATCTTGGAGACGCCGCCGTCCAGTACGAGCTGGATCAGCAGGTGCCCGATGACCAGGACGACCAGGACGATGCCGGACAGGCGCATGAAGAGCCAGGCGGCCATCTCGAAGTTGCCGCGCGTGGTCTTCGGGGTCTTCTTGGTGCGCTTGCGCGGGGGCTCGATGAGCGGTGCGGGGTTGTCGACCGTGTAGACGGAGCCGCCCTCGACGGGGCCGATCCCGGAAGCGGTCTTTTCAGTCGTGGACATTGGCGTCAGCTCCCGAACACTTCACGAGCGGCGTGGCCGAGGACGGGGTAGATCGCCCCGAGCATCAGCACGACCCAGATGCCCACGACCGTCCAGAGCATCTGCTTCTGGTAGCGCGGGCCCTTCGACCAGAAGTCGACGGCGATGACACGCAGGCCGTTGAGCGCGTGGAAGAGGACGGCGGCGACGAGGCCGTACTCCAGCACGGCGACGATCGGCGTCTTGTACGTTGCCACGACCTCGTCGTAGGTCTCCGGGGAGACACGGACGAGTGCGGTGTCCAGCACGTGTACGAACAGGAAGAAGAAGATGAGGACGCCGGTGACTCGGTGAGCCACCCAGGACCACATTCCTTCCCGGCCGCGGTACAGCGTTCCAGCCGGCACGGAAGAACCCTCCGGGAGCGGGGATTGGGGCCTGCCGGCTTCGTTGGTCGGACGGGCCCGGCCGGGTACGGTCCACCGGCCCCCAGCATCGTAGCGACGTGTGCCTGCGGCGCTTACGCCGGGACCTCCGGTGTGATCAATGTGGCAGTCGAACGGGCTATTCGTGGTGGGGTGTGCCGTTATGTGCCGGGTGTGCACCGTTTGGGCTGGTCGCGCCCCCTGGCAGAGCCGCTGATGTCACAGCCCCGCGCCCCTGAGGGCGTGGATCAGCCGACCCCTTGCCAGGCGGCGGAGTTCTTCTGCCGCTACCACCCGCTCGTCCTCCGGATTGTTTGTCAATCGTGACCGGATGGCTGCCAGGGTCTGGTCGAGGGCCTCGTCCGGGGGGAGGTCGGTCACACAGATGACGAACGCGTGTCCGAATCGGGACTCGTATGCCGCCTGGGCCGCGCTCAGTGCCGTGTGGGCGGCGGAGTACACGCCCTCGGGCAGCTCGGGCAGGGCCTCTGCCGCCAGCGCCTCCGCCAGGTCCCCCGGTGTCAGGTCGTACGCCGCCTCGTCGGATGCGGCGAGCAGGGCGTCCAGGTCGGGGTAGGGGCGGTGGGCGGTGAGGCGGTGGGCCCAGTGGGGGCTGCGCAGGCAGGTGAGGAGGATGCGCTGCATCGCCTCGGCGGGGGCCGTGTTGAACAGGTCCAGCGGGGCGGGGGCGCCGCGGGTCTGTTCCGGTAAGGCGACTTGGCCGGGGAGGTCTGGGAGACGGTGCGCAGGCAGCGTGGGTCCTCGTGGGCGTCACGTGTGTGTCAGCAGGGGATCTTGTGAGAGGCGTGTCGTCACGTTATCGAGAGTGGTCAGGGATTGTCCGATGGATGCGCGAATTTCACCCGCACGGCAGAGTTTGAAAGCGCGCGGTGGACGTTCGACGCCTTAGGTTGGCGGGGTGAGCCAGCACAGGCGCCGGGCACCGGCGACGAAGGTGAAGCGGAGGCGGGTGCTGATCACGGCGGCCGTCGCCGGCGTGATCGCGGTCGGGCTGAGCCTGGGCGTGTGGGCCGTGGAGGGCGGCAGCGGTCCGGCCGGTTCGGCGATCCGGCCCGCGGACACCGCCGCTCCGACGGCCTCCGGCCCCGATGCCGCGGCCGCGCCGACCCCGACCCCGTCGCCCACCCGCTCGTACCCCCTGTCCACGGCCCCGCGCACGATCCCCGCCGTCCGCGACCACACTCCGGGGCGCGGCCCCGGATGGCGCCCGGCGCGTGGGTACCGCGTGGTGGTGAACGATGCGGACCTGGCCGACGAGGGGCGGCTGATCGCCGGTGAGCTGGGGCTGTCGTACGGCGGTGAGAAGGATGACGTGCGCGCCGGGGACGTACGGCTGGCGCTCGGCGGCGAGGCGGGTGCGGACCCGGAGTCGTACACCATGACTGTGCGCGGCGGGCGGGTGACCATCAGCGGGCCTGCCGACGCGGGTGTCTTCTACGGCACCCGCACGCTGAAGCAGACTGTGCACGGCGGTGGCACGGCTCCGGAGGGCATCGTGCGCGACGAGCCGGCCAAGCCGCAGCGGGGGCTGATGCTGGACATCGCCCGCAAGCACTTCACCGCCGACTGGATCGAGGACCGGGTGCGGGAGCTGG
The DNA here is from genome assembly GCF_052245645.1 of Streptomyces sp. KR55. NCBI lineage: Bacteria > Bacillati > Actinomycetota > Actinomycetes > Kitasatosporales > Streptomycetaceae > Streptomyces > Streptomyces sp. KR55. The sequence goes on from NZ_JBQQCE010000008.1 coordinate 12,758, forward strand.
GCGACCTGAAGTTCAACCAGCTGGGCCTGCACTTCTCCGACGACCAGGGCTTCCGCATCGAGTCCGACAAGCATCCGGAGATCGTGTCGAAGGAGCACCTGACCAAGGCGGAGGTCGGCAGGATCGTCGACCTCGCGGAGAGCCGGCACATCACGGTGGTGCCCGAGATCGACTCGCCGGGTCACCTGGGCGCGGTCATCGCCGCCCATCCCGATCTGCAGTTGCGCAACGCACAGGGTGTGGCGGCGCGCGGTGCGGTGGACATCTCGAAGCCGGCCGCCGCCGAGATCGTCGACGAGCTGATCGACGAGTACGCCGGCCTCTTCCCCGGCGGGCAGTGGCACCTCGGTGGTGACGAGTACCGGGCGCTGACGACCTCCGACCCCCAGGCCTCGTACCCGCAGCTCGCGGCCGCCGCGCGGGAGGCGTACGGCTCCGGCGCGACCGTCGCCGACCTCGCCACCGGCTGGCTCAACGACCGCGCCGCCACCGTCCGCGCCCACGGTCGCACCCCGCGCGCCTGGAACGACGGGTTCTATGCCGGTACGACCGTGCAGCCCGCCAGGGACATCAAGGTCGCGTACTGGACGGGCAAGGAGATCGGCGCGCGCATCCCGGTCGAGTATCTGAGGGCGGGCCGCGAGGTCATCAACTACAACGACGAGTTCCTGTACTACGTCCTCGGGCAGCCCCAGACCTTCGTCTATCCGACGGGGCAGCGGATCTACGAGCAGTGGACGCCGCGCGTGCTGCGCGGTACCCAGGCGGTTCCGGCGCAGTACGACGACCAGATCCTCGGCGGCTCCTTCGCGGTGTGGTGCGACCTCGCGAACTCCCAGACGCAGGCCCAGGTGGCCGCCGGCATCCGGATGCCGCTGCGGGCGACGGTTCAGAAACTGTGGGATCCGGATCAACCCGAGCTTTCCTGGGCAGAGTTCCGCAAACTGGCCGACCGGCTCGGCTGAAGGCGCGAAGGGCTGCGAAATTCCCCGGGGTTGTGGTGTATTCGGCCCACAGGGCCGAGTCGAAACGCCGGGGGAACGGACATGGGCTACTGGGGATACTTCGTCGTGGGACGCGACGAGCGGCCGCTCGCGGAGCTGGCCGCGCTGTCGGGGGTGCCGGGCGGTGAGCTGCGGGAGTCGGCGCCGGGTGGCTGGCAGGTGTGGGAGTACGCCGGCGGCGACGGTGACGTGGGCAGCATGAACGCGCTGGCCGCCGAGACCGGGGCGCCCGCGCTCTTCGGGTTCGTCATGGACAGCGCCTGCGTGGTCGTGGAGGCGGCGGCACCGCAGAGCGGGGCGTGGACGGCCTGTCTGGCGCGGGCGGCGATGGCCGGGTACCTCGGCGCGGACAGTGAGGGGCTGACGCTGGAGGACTACTTCCTCGAACCCGGCGACGCCGCCGAACGGGCCGTCGCCTGGGCCGCGGAGGCCGGTCACACCGTGCCCGCCGAGCCGCTGCTCGACGTCCTGACCACCGATCCCGACCCGGCCTCACTCCCGACGGATCCCCTGGCCGAAAACATCTTCTTCCGCTTCCTCGACCGGCTCGGCGTGGTACCCCTGTGACACTGCGGCGGCGCTGCGCGCAGTAAGGGGAAGTGCGGGCTCCGTAAGGGATGGCGCCCCGGAGCAGGAGGCGTGGATGAGCCTGGTGGAACTGATCGCGCAGGCCGACGAACGCGGACTGGTCGCCAGTGGGCTGGCTTGTTTGGATCGGTGTGTGCCCTTGTTGGGCGGTGACGACGAGGTGCTGCGCCCGCTGTGGGCGAACCTCGCGGACGGCTCGGACACGGGCGAGTGGGGCGCTCTGCTGGACAAGACGCGCGCACAGCTGGGCGTCGCGGACGTCATGGACGCCGAGGACATCGAGGACGAGGCCGCGCTGCTGGTCCGGCGGATGCTGGCCGCCGCCCCAGGTGTCCGGTCGGCCGCAGAGGCGCGGGTGTGGGCCGACGGCTGCTCGGTCGCCTCCCTGCAGATCCACCGCCTCCTCGACCCCGCCGAGGACGGCGCGGACTCGGTCGACTCCCGCCGCGCGGGCAGTACGGAGGGCATGTCGCCGCTCGTCGCCGCCGAACTGCGCCGCCAGATCACCGTCCTGGAGCTGCTCGCCGAGCACGGCTCGGGCGGGTTGCGCCGGGCGCTGGAGGTGTCCACGGAGGGGCGGCGGGTGCTGCGAGCGGTCGTGTCACGCCGGGCGCGCCACGCGTAAACCGGGTTGCGGGAAAGAATCCTGTGACCGTCCTGGGGTGGCGTTGGGGCGGTCCTGCGCCGGTTGCGGGAACCCGCCGGAACCGTGTGACGAATCCTCGCGCCGCCGCGCTCTTCGGAGTGTGACGACTGTGACGACAGAGCAGGAAACCAGGCCCTCAGCTGCGACGAAGCCGGTGCGCTGGGCAGCGGACGCGGTGGCGACGCTGCGCGAGGGGGCGCGGCTGCACCTCGACTACTCGGCGCAGAGCCTGTGGCGCGTCGACCGGCTCATCGACGAACTGCGCCGGGAGGAAACGCCGTACGCCGCCGTGGAGAGCGTGCTGCGCGGCCTGGGCGCGTACGCGGGTGAGGTGATCGTCCGTCAGACCGGCGCCGAGTGGTGGGCGACCGGGGGCGACCACTGGATCCGCACCCCCGACGGCCGCCTCTGGGACCCGGTCGACGAGGCCCGCCGCTGCTTCGCGGGCGACGGTTCGCTGCGGCTGCTCTGCCGGGACGCGACGCGCGGGGCGGACCGGCGGTAGCGGGACCCTTCCGTCAGCCGGTGGCCTCGTCCGTGCGGTAGCGGGCTTCCGTCAGCCGACGGCCTCGTCCGTGCGCTCCGGCGCCGGAAGTTCGCCGGTGCAGGTCGCGCGTCCGTACGTCCCGGAGGCGGTCGCGCTCTGGACGTGCTGCCCCCGGATGGCCAGGGTGCAGCGGGCCTGGCCGCCCTCGCCGTCCAGGACGATGTTGACGGTGGGCGGCTGCCCGAGCGGCACCTGGACGGTCTTCTTCCAGGGGAGCTCCACGTTCTTCTCGACGGTCGCCTCGCCCTGCTCGCTGCGTGCGAGATAGCTGACCTCGACCTGGCCCTCTCCGGTGACCTCGTACGTCACGGCGGCGGTCGGCACCTTCCGCTCGGGCTTGTTCTCCTCGCCGAATCCCCCGAGCACGCCGAACAGGACGAGCCCGAGGCAGGCGGCCAGGATTGCGCCGCCGATGACGAGGGCGCTGCGGTCGCCGTCGTCCGGCTTCTCCTGCTCCCCCTGGTCCTTCTGGTCATTGGTTTCGGTTGCTGGCATGGCCCTGGCTTTCGTCGTGATGTCGTCGTTTCGGGCTCGCGGGTAATTCTTGCGCGAAATACCCGGGTGGTGAACCGGGTGGTTATACCGCATGCGGAGCCGTCTGTTCCACCCTGCGGATAAATAGGGCAAAGGGTCTTGCGGAATGCAGTGCGATGTCCGGCAGGAGGTCGCCCGTCCCCTTTGTCGCCCTGCTTGACCTGCCCGTTTGTTGCTGATTAGACAGGCCGGATGCCGGTCGGGAATACCCGCCCGGCGGTTTGGCGTGCCCGAATTCCGGTGGAATTCCGGGAAGGGTGCGTCGCAGACGGAAAGGGCATTGGACGTGAAAGTCCGATACGGGAGACTGATCTCCTGCCTTGTCGCTTCGGCGGTGGTGTGCACCGCACTGCCGCAATTCGCGTACGCCGCGCCCGCGGCCGCGTCGGACGATGACGACAAGGGCGTCATCGACACCGTCGCGGACTGGTTCTCCGGCGACGACGAGGACGACGACAAGCCGCCGACCGGCGGCAAGCTGGAGATCCTCAGCCGGCAGAAGCTGCCCAAGGGCAAGACGCTGCCGCCCGCCAAGCGGGTCAAGGAGCTGGAGAGCAAGCGCACGGCGACGGCCCGCTACTGGCAGCTGTCCGACGGGCGGATCGAGGCCGAACTGTCGGCCGAGCCGCTGTCGTACCGGGACGGCAAGACCTGGAAGACCATCGACACGTCGGTGGAGAAGACCGAGGCCAAGGGCTTCGAGTTCGCCAACACCTCTAATTCCGGGCGGAGTTGGTTCGGTGAGAGCAGCGGCAAGCTGGTGCGGTTCAAGTCGCCCGACGGCCGCGCGGTCACTCTCGGCCTGGCCGGCGCCGACCGGACGCTGAAGCCGGTCGCCGACGGCTCGACCGTCACGTACGAGAACGCCGTCGGCGGCGCCGACCTCGAGTACAAGGTCGGCCGCGGCCAGGTCAAGGAGAACATCGTCCTGACCGAGCCCCCCTCAGGCCCGGTCAGCTACACCTTCACCCTCGACACCGACGGGCTGACGCCGAAGGCGCGCAAGGACGGCGCGATCGAGCTGTACGGCGAGCTGCCGAACACGCCGGTCATGGTGATCCCGGCGCCGTACATGACGGACGCCAAGAAGGTCGCGGACTCCCCCACGGGCGGGACGTATTCGACGGCCGTCAAGCAGAAGCTGACCCGTGACGGCAAGAGCTGGAAGCTCACCGTCACCCCGTCGGCGAAGTGGCTGGCCGCCAAGGACCGCCAGTACCCGGTGAAGATCGACCCGACGATCACCATCGCGCCGGACGCCTCCAGCGCCCAGGACACGATGGTCCTGTCGGAGTTCCCGACGGCCAACTACGCCACCAGCTGGAAGCTCTCGGCGGGCAGGACCAGCAACGGCTACATCTCGCGGTCGCTGATCTACTTCCCGCTCAGCGCGATCCCCTCGGGCACGACGATCGACTCGGCGCGCCTGGAGATGTACTTCGACCAGGTACACGCCGGGGAGGCCAACGACGTCACCATGGAGGTCCACCGGGCCACGGGGTCGTGGACCGAGACCGGCGCCAACTGGAGCAACACCTCCGGCCTGGTCGGTGAACTGTCCGGCACCACCGTCCAGATCGACGACGGCGACACCGGCACGGCGGCGGTCGGCGAGTGGCCACGCGCGACGACCACCGGCGGCGCGGCCACCAACGACGACTTCGCGTACAACAAGAACACCGCGACCGGTGAGACGTACACCTGGCAGCCGAAGATCAACGAGACGGCTTCCTACCGGGTCGAGGCCCACTACCCGCCCGCCTCGGACGGCGCCACCGCGGCTCCCTACACGCTCACGCACCGCGACGGCACGGCGAACCACACCGTCAACCAGAGCGGTACGGCGGCGTCCTGGAAGGCCCTGAGCAGTACGCAGTACTACTTCAGCAAGGGCAACGCCGGGAAGATCGTCCTCGGTGACACGGGCAGCTCGACCACCCGCAACATCGCCGACTCGCTGCGCCTGGTGAACCCGGCGCAGATCGTCAAGAACAAGGGCGAGCACAGCCAGTGGCACAACTTCGCCGTCACCGACACCGTCCAGAAGTGGGTGTCCGGTACGGCGACGAACCACGGCTTCGTCATCCAGGCGCAGAACGACACCTCGACGTCGACCCCGGTGGGCGGCCCACGCTACGAGTCCGGTGACGGCGCCTACGGCGGCGAGACCTCGACGATCCCGCGGCTGACGGTGACGTACGGCAAGGTCGGTACGACCCTCAACTCCCCGACCGTGGTGCACTCCACGGGCCCGGAGCTGAGCTGGAAGGCCTACAGCAACACCACCGGCGACCCGGACCTGGACATCGTCGAGTACCAGCTGCACCGCTCCACGCAGCAGGCGTTCACGCCGTCGGCGGCCACCCTGGTCGCGCCGATCGACAAGGCCGTGACGACCTACACCGACACCACCGCCGTACCGACCCCGGACTCCTCGGCGAACGAGATCGGCAAGTCGTACTACTACCAGCTGGCCGTCAAGACCAAGGACGGGCAGCTGCTCGGCTCGCCGACCCGCACCGTGGGCATTCCCAAGGCCGGCCGGACGATGAAGATCATCCAGGGCAGCCAGGGCGGCGTCACCGACACCACGCTCTCCTCCACCAAGCCGGACACCAACTACGGCGCGTCCCTGACCGAGCCGGTCACGAACACCGGCCAGACCTGGCTGGAGGTCGGCAACGACTCGCCGACGTACGGCAAGACGCGTGCGCTGCTGAAGTTCCCCACCACCTCGATCCCGGCGACCGCGACGGTCCTGGACTCGAAGATGTACATGTGGGGCGCGGAGACGACGACCGGTACCGACGGCGCGATCTACGAACTCCACGGCATGACCCGGGACTTCGACGCGGCGACCGCCACCTGGAACAAGGCGAACTCCACCACCTCGTGGACGACGGCGGGCGGTGACCTGTCCTCGACCGTCTCCGACACGGTGGCTTCGGTCTCCGACGTCGGCCGTCACTGGTGGGACGCCACCAGCCTGACCCAGACCTGGGTCAAGACGCCCACCAACAACAAGGGCGTCGCGGTCAAGCTGAAGGACGAGACGAGCACCGGCCCTCAGGAGCACACCCTGTTCCTGTCCGCCGAGGCCGCCGACCCGCAGCTGCGCCCGTACATCCAGGTCATCTACGTCGACTCGACCACCGAGGACACGTACTACGCCCCGCAGACCCCCGCCCGCATGACCCCCAACTCGACCTACACGGTGGAGTTCACGGTCACCAACACCACGGCCACCGCCTGGGCGGCCGGCGAGCGCGAGCTGTCGTACACCTGGAAGCTGCCCGACGGCACGGACGTGACCAACGGCGGCAACCAGGTCGCCACCGCGATCCCCGCGCTGCTGCCGGGCAAGTCGGCGACCATCCAGGCGCAGGTCAAGACGCCGATCAACTCCGACTCGGGCAGCAAGCGCACCGAGTACGTGCTCGGCTGGGACGTCCGCAAGATCGCCGACGGGACCTGGCTGTCCGCCGGTACCGGTGGAATTCCGCCGCTGAAGCAGAACGTGGCGGTGGAGGACCCGACCTCCAACACCATCGGTCTGGAGAAGTTCTACAGCTACGCCGGCAAGAACACCGGTGCCGGATCGTCGCTGATGAACAACGTGGCCTCCGGCAACACCGTCTGGCAGTACAACGCGATCAACAACCCGGGCCGCGGTCTGAACACCTTCGCCCGTGTCGCGTACAACTCGCTGGACACCAGTGACACCGTCCTGGGCCACGGCTGGTCCGCGCAGGTCTCCGGCCCGACCCGGCTCGGCGCCCCGCTGGACTTCCACCCGAACCCGAACGCGAACGCGACGGAGATCCGGCTCCCGGACGGCGACGGCACCACGCACGTCTTCCGCAAGCAGGAGGACGGCAGCTGGAAGGCCCCGGCGGGCGTCCACTACAAGGTCACGATGAAGGCGGGCCTGGACTGCCAGCCGGCCAAGGATCCGATCCCGGACGCCTGGACGCTCACGCGCCCCGACGGCACGCGGTTCCTCTTCGGGTGCGACGGCTACATGACGTCGGCCGTGGACAACGACGGCAACACGCAGACGTTCACGTACGAGCAGCGCCGGTCCCACAACAAGCCGACGAAGTTCCTGAAGTACATCACCGACCCGGCGGGCCGGCAGTCGCTCACGATCGACTACTACGACAAGGCCGAGGCTCCCTTCCCGAAGGTCGAGGACCACGTCCAGTCGATCACTGACATCTCGGGCCGGAAGCTCACCTTCGAGTACTCGGACCAGGTGCTGCTGACGAAGGTGACGGACGGCGCGGACTCGTCCCAGCCGAAGGTCTTCGGCTTCACCTACGACGCGACCCAGGGCAACAAGAACGTCAAGCTGGTCAAGGCCACCGACCCGCGGGGCAACGCTACCGACCTGGCGTACTACGCCCCGCAGACCGGTGACGACCCGAAGTTCCACTGGTGGACCAAGACGATCACCGACCGTCTCCGGTACACCACCGGGTTCACCTACGCGGCGAACACGTCGAACACCAAGTTCATCGACACGAAGGTCACCGACGCGGAGAACCACGTCACCACCCATGTGACGGACGACTTCGCCCGCCCGGTCCAGCTGACCAACGCCAAGTCGCAGACGACCAAGCTGGGTTGGGACGCAGACAACAACGTCACCTACCTGGAGGAGGCGAACGGCGCCAAGACCGCGTCCTGCTACGACGCCAAGACCGGCTACCCGCTGCGCCAGTGGGACGCCGAGGTCACCAAGAGCTGGACGTCGTTCAACCAGACCGACTACTGCGACCCGGCCAAGTACCCGGCGAACGCCACCAAGTACGAGTACCAGACCCGGCTCGACGGCTACTCCGCCGACCTGTGGCGCAAGACCTCGCCGCTGGGCAACATCTGGGAGTTCGGCTACGACTCCTTCGGCAACCAGACGTCCGTGACCGACCCGGAGGGCGTCGCGTCCGCCACGGCCGGCGACTACATGTCGACGACCGAGTACGACGCGTACGGTCAGCCGAAGAAGGACACCGACGCCAACGGCAACTCCACGACGTACGCGGAGTACGGCCCGCACGGCTACCCGGCGAAGATCACGGACGCCAAGCAGGCGACCACGACCTTCACCTACGACGTGCGCGGCAACACCCGTGAGGTCATCAACGACAAGGGCGCCAAGGTCACCCAGGACTACGACTACTTCGGCCGCCCGCTGGAGAAGAAGGAGCCCAAGGACCAGGCCGCTGGTGAGTTCATCACCACGCCGGCCCCGGTCTACGACGCCAACAACAACATCACCAAGGCGTACGCGCCAAACGGCGCCGAGACCACCTCGGAGTACGACGCGGCCGACCAGGTCACCGACGTGATCTCGCCCAAGGACGAGGCCACCGACCCGGAGCGCCGCACCGTCACGACGTACGACAAGGTCGGCAACGTCAAGACGGTCACCGAGCCCAAGGGCACGCTGACCAGCACGGCCGGCGACTACATGACCTCGTACACCTACGACGAGATCTACCAGCCGGTCTCGGTGGTCAACGCCAAGGGCGACACGGTCACCAGCACCTATGACAACGTCGGCAACCTGATCAAGGTCGTCGACCCGAAGAAGAACGCCACCACCGACCCGGACGACTTCACCACGAAGTACGACTACGACCTGAACCACCGGGTCGTGAAGACGACGGACGCGAAGGGCAAGTTCACCACCGTCCACTACGACCTCGACGGCCGGACCGACCAAGCCACGGACGCCGAGGGCAACACCACGGAGACGACCTTCGACCGGCGCGGCCTCGCCAAGCAGATCAAGGTCCCGTACTCCAAGGACGGCTCCGGCACCATCACCTACCGCACGACCCAGTTCGAGTACGACGAGGTCGGCAACCAGACGAAGGAGATCAGCCCGCGCGGCGTCGCCACCACCGACGACGCGACCGACTACATCACCGAGACGGTCTACGACGAGCTGAACCGGGTCAAGGAGACGCTGTCGCCCTTCGACAAGGACGACACCCGCTACTCCACGCCCGACCGCACGATCTACACCTACGACTCGGTCGGCCAGCTGAAGGAGGTCTCGGCCCCGCCGTCGCAGGGCCAGAGTGTCCGCAACGTCACGTCGTACGAGTACTACGACAACGGCTGGACCAAGTCGGCCACGGACCCCTTCGGGATCCAGACGAAGTACGACTACAACGTCCTGGGCCAGCAGACGAAGAACACGCTCATCTCCGCCGGCGGCTCCTCGCAGCGCACGATGACGTGGGACTTCTACCCGTCGGGTAACCAGAAGGCGCGCGGCGACGACGGTATCCCGGTGGGCAACCAGGTCGTGGTCGTCGACTCCTCGGATGTCAACAACACGGCCGTGCAGGGCAGTTGGGGCCCGTCCCAGGCCATGGGGCAGTGGGGCTACGACGTCCGGACGAACGGTGCGGGCACCGGCGCGGACGCCTTCACCTGGCAGCTGAACATCCCGCAGGACGGCACGTACGAGGTCTTCGTCCGGCACGGTGACGTGACCGGCGCGGCCACCGACGCGAAGTTCCAGATCACGCACTCGACGGGCACGGTGACCAAGACGGTCAACCAGGCCACGGGTTCGGACACCTGGACCTCGGTCGGTTCGTACACCTTCACCGAGTCCGGCACGCAGAAGGTCACCCTGACCGACGCCGCCAACGGCACGGTGATCGCCGATGCGATCAAGCTGGTGCGCTCCAACACGGGTGAGACCGACAACGAGCGCAAGGACTTCACGTACAAGTACGACGCCAACAGCCTGCTGACGGAGGTCAAGGACCTCTCGCCGGGGGCCAAGGCCGACACGTACACGATGTCCTACGACGAGCTCGACCAGCTGTCGAAGGTCGAGGAGAAGCTGGGCAGCACGGTCAAGAACACGACCTCGCTGACCTACGACGCCAACGGCAACCCGCTGACCACCACGCACGACGTGACGTGGTCGAAGGCGGAGTACGACGCCCGCGACATGATCGAGAAGATCACCAACGCGGACTCGCCGACGGCCGGCAACCAGCAGATCACCACCTTCACCTACACCGACCGCGGCCAGCCGCTGAAGCAGACCAAGCCGAACGGCAACACGGTCGACTACAGCTACTGGCTCAACGGCGCGGTCAAGCAGCAGGTCGAGAGGACGTCGGCCGACACGGTGGTGGCCCAGCACGACCTGGAGTACGACCCGAACGGGAACCGCTCCAAGGACACGGCGAAGGTCATGAACGCCGACAACTCGGCGGACTACCTGGACACCGTCTCGACCTTCGACTACGACCCACAGGACCGCATCCAGAAGGTCACCAAGACCGGCGACGCGGCGGGCACGGAGGAGTACTTCTACGACGGCAACTCCAACATCGTCGAGCAGAAGGTCGGCGCGGCGGGCAGCGAGGTCACCACGACCTCGACGTACGACCGCAACCGTCTGCTGAAGACGACGACGGCGGGTGTCGCGTCGACGTACAACTACGACCCGCTGGGCCGTCTGGACACGGTGTCGTCCAACGGCTCCACGGCGGAGAAGTACACGTACGACGGCTTCGACCGCATCGCCAAGCACACGGCGGGCACGGGCACGTCGGCGAAGACGACGACGTACGTCTACGACGCCTTCGACCGCACGGCGCAGGAGACCACGTCCGGGACCAACGGGAAGACCACGGTCTTCACCTACCTGGGCATGGAGGACAAGGTGCTGCGGGAGGAGGTCGCGGGTAAGGCGACCAAGTCCTACCAGTACTCGCCGTGGGGCCAGAAGCTGACCCAGATCAAGCACAACACCGACAGCACGAAGGAGTACTCGCAGTTCCTCTACCACCCCAAGGGCGATGTGGAGGCGATCACCAAGGACACCGGCACCACGCGTGCGACCTACGGCTACACCGCGTACGGCTCGGACGACGAGAAGCAGTTCACGGGTGCCGACAAGCCGGACGCGCAGAACCCCGACAAGGAGCAGTACAACGCCTACCGCTACAACGCGCAGCGGTACGACGACGGTTCCGGCACCTACGACATGGGCTTCCGGAACTACGACCCGGGCCTGAACCGGTTCCTGACCCGGGACATGTACGGCGGCGCCGCCGCGGACATGGCCCTGGCCACGGACCCGTACACGGGCAACCGGTACGCGTTCGCCGGCGGCAACCCGATCTCGTTCGTGGAGCTGGACGGCCACCTGTTCGGTATCGACATCTCCCTGTCCGACGTGGGCCACGCGGCCCTCGACGTGGCGGGCATGGTGCCGGTGATCGGCGAGGCGGCGGATGTCGCGAACGGCATCTGGTACGCGGCCGAGGGCAACTACGCGGATGCGGCGCTGTCCATGGCGGCGGCTGTTCCGGGCGTGGGGATGGCGGCGACCGCTGCCAAGTACGCCAAGAAGGGTGCGAAGGCAGTTGATGCCGTCAAGGGCGGTAGCAAGACGAGCAAGGGCACCAAGACGACCAAGGCGAAGAACGCCACCCCGAAACCAGCCAAGTCCGGGCCCAAGCCGAAGAAGTCCGAACCAACGGCCTGCAAGGTGCCCCCGAAGAAGCGCAACAGCTTCACTCCCGGCACCAAGGTGCTGATGGCAGACGGGTCCATGAAGAACATCGAGGACCTGAAGGAGGGTGAGTACGTCCTGGCCTCCGACCCGGAGACCGGCGACGTCCAGGCCCGCCGGATCACCGAGACCCGCAGCCACAGTGGTGACAAGCATCTGATCACCCTCACCGTTGACCCGGACGGCAAGGACGGCAAGGCCGAACCCAGCACCATCACGGCCACTGCCGAGCACCCGTTCTGGCTGCCGGACTACGGCAAATGGGTGGATGCGGGAGACCTCGCTGCCGGCATGTGGTTGCAGACCTCGGCCGGTACCTGGGTCCAGATCACCGCGATCGATGAGGCTCACCGGACCCAGCGGGTCCACAACCTCACCGTTGACGGTCAGCACACCTACTATGTGGTGGCCGGCAGCGCTGCGGTCCTCGTACACAACGCGGGATGCCCGACCGCCGATGCGCTGCGGGCGGCACCGCACCCGGGCAAGGTGAGCTTCTCGAAGCTCGACCCCAAGAAGACGGCAGCCGATGCCGGTGGTGTGCAGGCCGCGAGTGGCTATGCCTCCCAGGTTCCCTCGGGATTCCAGCGGGCGACGCCTCAGCAGGTGCTGTCCAGCATCCCCGGCTATCAGAGGATGCCGAATGCCTTCCTCGACAACAAGGAGGGCCCGGGCGCGTACTTCCTGTCGCACGCGGAGAAGCAGGCTTCGGCGCTGAACCCGGGGGCCGACGCTATATCGGTGAACCGGTCCATGTGTGACGACTGTATCGGCGCATTTCAGCAAAAGGCGCAGAGCCTCGGAAAGACACTCTACGTATCGGATCCGGATGTCATCAACATCTTCCGTCCTAATGGACGTTGGGATGCGATGAACTATCCAGACTGGATGCTGTAGCAGTTGACCTACCGGGTGGTGCGGCTGTCTGCCGCGCCACCCGGTTCGTTTGGGTGCGGTACCATTTGAAGGAAAGTGGTACCTCTTGTTTAGAATTCCGTGAGGGAGAAAATGGAAGAATGGCGGAAGTTTCCTGTCGGGAAGAGTGTTCCGTCGATCATCGAGTCCGGTGACACAGCGCTCCGTGACGGCGGCCTCGTGGCTGCGGGCAACTGGTATGCGCATGCTTGGCGGTTGGGATCGGCGGAGGCGAGTGAGAAGCTTCGGTCGCTTGCCCCTCGTCTCGAAGAGCTGCTCGACGACTCGGCTAGTGGCCCGGCCGCCGGTGCGCTCCTTGGTGGGATTCACCTGATGCTGAATCTGTCGCCCGGGCGTGCCTTTTCTTTGCTGCTCCGTGCTGCGCAAGCCGATGCCCCGGAAGCCATGCATGGTCTCGGCTTCATGCTGGCGGAGGGTGTGGGGGTGCCGGCGGATCGGGCGGCGGCGAACAGGTGGTTCCGCAGGGGTGCGGAACTGGGTGACGGGTTCTGTGCCTACAGCATGGCCCTTGCCGCCAGGGATGGTCTGGGAGTTCCGCAGGACAGTGCGCAGTTCCTGAAATTCCTTCGCATGGCGGCCGGTTGTGGAATTCCGGAAGCATGTGCGCTGCTCGCGGATCAGCACAATGCGCAGGATGAGGAAGAAGATGCCTTTAAGTGGTATCTGGTGGCCGCACAGGGAGGCCACGTACCCGCGATGTGGGTGGTGGCGGCGCGCTACGAGGCCGGCCTTGGGGTGGCACAGGACCCGGTCATGGCCGTGCGCTGGCTCCTGGAGATGATGAACCGGGGCAACGGTGACGGATTCCACGAGGCCCTGCGTATCGCCCGTGGCATGTCTGCTGATGACATCAGGCGAGCCGGGGAGATGGCAGGACGTACTGCGGACGCCGAGGCGATCCTGAGCGTTGTGGCCAATCCCTGAGCACCTTTTCCAGACACGGGGGCCTGGGACGGGCAGGGCTGTTACGCGCAACGCTGTGGACATCACGATGTCGCTTCTGAGTGGGGGTTCGTATATTCCGCAGAACCGGGGGATGTTGAGTTCATGTCTCCTTAGCCGACAAGGACGGCCAAGGATGCCCAGGGCTTCGGCGTAGTCGCCTGACGTCCGGTTCGCGATGAAGTGTCAGTTCGGTGGGGTTCCGGGAACGTGACAGGCGTGGGCTTCCAAGATACGCGCCACTGACATTGGCCGTATGGCCTGTTCCAGGAGATGGGATGTAGATGACACTAGAAACAGTGAGCGCCACGCTCATCGCCGCGGCCGAGGTCGGATTCCCGGATATTCTCAAGGGCCTGAACAAGGCGCTGGAAGGTCTGGGATGGGTGCCCGCGGATTCTACTGCCCCGCCTTACTGCAAGCAATGGGAATCCGACGGGATCAGGCTCTTTCTCTCTCAGGGAGAGCATCAGTGGCTCGCGGATTTCATCTTCCGGGAGTTCTTCCCCAAAGATGTCGATGAGCGGGGTAGTGAAGCCCTCGAGGAAGCGGCGGCGGGGCAGGTTCCCTACCTCCATTCACTGCGGGACGAACTGCTCGGGAACATCGGCCGGCGAGTGGAGGCTGTGCCGTCGAGCGAACTGTCATTCGATGACCTCAGCCTCATGGAGTGGTCGGAATGGCGGCTCGCCGACCGACCCTTCTGTCTGGGTGTCCTGTTCTTCGACACCGACGCACCGGTACTCGTCATGGGCAGGGCCGTGCTCACTTCGGCCGCCGGGCTCGGCCGAGAGGCTGTTCAGGCGGCAGCCGACGCCGGTGATGTGATCGCCACCGATTGAGCATCTTTCCGTGATTGAACCTCGGAATGATGCGGCGCGGCAAGGAATAATAATGGGAGACATCACCCCTTGGGTTGGTATGGCGGGAATCCGGTTCGGCGAATCAAGGGCTGTGTTAAGGGATCGGCTGGGTGAGTACCGCTCTTTTCGAAGAACTCCCGGCACTCCGCTGATCGATCACTTCATGGAGGCCGGGGTGATGCTCAGTTTCGACGAATTCGACCATCTGGTTCTGATCGAATGCATTGATTGGGCGGAGCCATCCCTTTCCGGTGTGCGACTGACCGGGCGGCCTCTCGGGGACGTTCTGGCAGAGCTCACCGACCGGCAAGTGTCTTTTGAATTGGACGACTCAGGCTGTGTCCTCACGGGGCTCGGCCTGTCTCTGTACTCTCCGGCCCCGGACGAGTTGGATATCGACGTGAAGGGTGTGGCGATCTTCTCTCGTCCCTGGGGCGGACAGGGCGAGAGTGGGCGGACCGAGTCCAGCGATGCCTCCCCGTGGGAATCCGACGCCCCCCAGACCGAAACCCTCTTCTAGCGGAAACGGCACCGAACTTGCCTGATTCTGCCCGGAGTCGGAGTTGGCATTGGCTGCCCATCGGGATCCGCCGAGCCTCCAGTCTCGTCGTCCCTGAATGGGGACTTCGTTTCCGTGGAATGGAACAGGGAGATCCTCGGTAAGGGAGAGTCATCAGTCAGGCCATCGGTACCCGGACCCTCGGACTTTAGGATGTCCGGCGTGGTCCGGCTCGCGGACGCCGACGTGGCGAGGCTGAGGAAGGACTACGTCTGGCAGGACGAACCCGGTAAACCGGCGGTGCTGCGCCGTCCGGCTACGGGTACCGGGGAGCGCGCAGTGACAGGCGAGTGATGCCTCCACAGCCGTCGTCGCAGAGGAGCGCTACTCCGCCGCGTTCTACGCCGACTTCGGCCGGAAGGTGATCGTCTTCGACGCGACAAACCCCGAGAAGAAGGTGGCGTAGAGCCGCTCGGTGACATCGCCGCTTCGGTATGCGGAGAGTGAACTTCCCAGTGACTACAAGAAGTTGTGCGAGGCCTTCGGTGTCGGCGAGTTCTCGCAGATGGTGTCGGTGCTGTGCGCCCACGAGAGCCGCGTGTGGGATCTGCTGAGGATGTGGCGCGTTCTGCTGGAGAACGACGACAGTTCGGACGGCCCGTTCGCGCCGTACCGGATCCATGTACCCGGGACGGGGGGCTGATCCCATGGGGAATCTCGCGTGCGGGCGACAAGTTCTTCTGGCAGGTCACGGATGGCGCGGTAGACGCATGGCCGGTCCTCGCCAAGATGGAGGACGCCGAGGACTGGGACCGTTACGAGATGACCGCCACGGAGTTCCTGTACCGGATCCTCACCGATCCCGGATTCCGGCCCTACTCCGTGGCACAGCACATGCCCGAGCCGTTCTTCGAGCCTGCCTGAACGCCGGTGACGGAGAGGAGGGAACTTACTCTGATGGACGATGTGTGGAAGCCGCCGTCGTACGAGTCCCAGCAACCAGCATCCGCACCGTACGTGTGGCCACACACGCCGGCGGCGGGCCGTGCGGGCAGCCGCGTGCCGTTGCTGGTGGCGTTGGGGGTCGCGGTGGCCGGCATGGTGCTCGCGGCGGTGAGCATCCTGGTGACCGGGGGCGAGACGGCGGGCTACCGGACGTGGCAGCAGCAGAGCCGGGCGATGGAGCCGACGTATCCCGAGGGAAGCGACGTCACGGTGAGGCCCATCGACGGTTCGGGTGTCCGGCGCGGTGACGTGGTCCTGTTCTCCGCACGTGGCTGGGGCGCCGACAGCGTCTTCATGATGCGGGTGATAGGCGTCGGCGGCGATCACGTCGTCATCGACGAGACCGGGACGAGGGTGAGCGTCAACGCGGCAAGGCACTGCGGGAGCCGTACCTATCCAAGGACGATCCCGTTTTCGGCCTTCCTGTGGAGGTCACCGTCCCCGCGGGTCGGCTCTTCCTCCTCGGCGACCACCGGGACATCGCGGTCGACTCACGCGCCACCCACTACGAGCACAGCGGAACCATCGCTCGCTCCGCCGTCGTCGGCATAGCGGTGGACCCCGCAAGTGTTCCCTCCCCCGATCGTCTGTGGACGTGGGCGGGCGCGGCAACAGCCGCCGCGGGCCTGGTCGCGGCAGCCGTCGCCGCGACCGTCAGGCGCCGCCGCATCGGAGTTACACCGAGAATCTGACATCCCCGCCAGCCGCTGAAGGAGGCCAGGCCGGACGGGAACACCGGCCGGCCGATGAGGAGGCGGGGCCGGGTTCTTGGCGGACGCGGCCCCGCGCGGTCCGAAGGGCGTCAGCTCGCCCAGACCTCGGCATCGTCGGCCGGGACGGTGGTGGCCAGGCCCAGTTCCTTGCGGGCGGCGACCGTCTTGTTCGGGGCGATGCCGGTGAAGGCCGGGTCGTAGGCGAGGTAGAACGCGTCGGCGTCGGTGGCGTTCGCGGCCTTCTTCCAGTGCTCGGCGGTCTTCTTCAGCTGCTCGCGGAGCTTGCCGATCTCCGTGCCCTCGATGCCCTTCAGTCCCTCGAGGTGTGCATCGAGGGCGGCTGCGACGGCCTTGGCTTGTGCCTTGTAGCCGTCCAGGTCGTCCTCGACGTAATCCTCTTCGGACTGGTTCGCCCACAGAGCGTCGTAGACGGCGTTCGCACCCTTCAGGTACGCGGTCTGCTCGGGCTTCAACGCGGCCTTCAGCGAGCCGGTGAACTTGCCCGATTCCTTGGTGTAGGTGCAGGTCACGGCGCGGTCACCCGTCGCCCAGCTCTCCTTGGTCGGGGTGTAGTAGAAGAGGTCGACCCCCTTGGGGAGCGCCCAGGTGTCCTGGGCGAACTTCCCCGCCTCGACCGGGCACCGCTCGTCGGCGATCGCCGAGACCGCGTCGTCGCCGGGGTATGTCTTCTCTTCGTCGATCTTGAATTCGCCGACGACCTGACCCGCGTGCGCCTCGCCGCAGGGCACAATCTCGACGGCGAACGTATCGCCCTCGACCTTGCCGTTCGGGTTGTAGCAGTCCCCGATGCTCAGCGAGAACACCGATCGCTGGCGGGCCACCTTCTTCGCGCCGTCCTTGGCGCTGTCGACGGCATCCGAGACATCCGAGCACCCCACCGCGCCGATCGCGAGCAGGGCGACGACGGCAGATATGCCACGAAGGGAACGGTATGGGGTACGGATTGCCATGACGTGTACATCCTCTTATGAGAACTTTATGAGGGGCGGCGTGCGCATCGTATGCCACTCCTGTGACGGGACTGCACGAAGGTCCTTGCCGGTCAGGGCGGGTGCACGGCAAGTCCCTGCCCGCCGGGGCTTCGTGCCGACGCTCGGCTCGTTTCAGTCAGCGGCGATGTCGCGCTCCGTGCCGGGCCAGTACTCGGACAGCCGGTCCAGCGTCGGCAGGCCGCCGTCCTGCACTTTCCTCTTGGCTCGTCACAGCCTCTCTGACTCTCGACGAGCCGCAGTGGTTGTATGCGATCGCTGCAGGTACGGTCCACGGCACGGCTGAGGAGTTCGATGCGGCCGAAGCCTTGCAGGGCAGGGTTCCCGGCCGGGACCGGGTCGGGATTCCGGGGTCGTGGCCGTCGTGGCTTCCGCTCGGGTAGCCGGGCAGGGGGTGTCCGACCATGTCAACGGCCCTCGCCGTGGTGACGAGGACCGGTTGTTCGGGGGCTGGCGGTGGGCTCAGGCGGGGAGTCCGCCGTCCTTGACGGTGGTGATGAACGACGACCACGCTCGGGCCTCGAAGACGAGTGCGGGGCCGTCGGGGGCCTTGCTGTCACGGACGGGGACGATAGCGGGGAAGCTGTCGGCGACCTCGATGCAGTCGCCGCCCGTCGTGTTGCTGTAGCTGCTCCTGCGCCACGTCACGCCGCTCAGGTCGATGGCTCGCACGGGCCTTCCTCCAACATCCGGACAATGAACTTGCGCGACTCGGCCGGGGATAGGGCCAGGTCACGCACTGCATCATAGATGCGGTGCAAACGCTCAACTCTGCCGTTTTCTTCGATCAGTTCACCACGCTCATCGTGCTCGATGTAAGCCACGGTACGGCCGTCCAGTAACCGGAGGAACTTCGTAGCGGTGTTCATCAGGCCGTGGGGGCCTGCACTGAACGGCAGGACGTGGAGTGTGATGTTCGGGCGCTCCGCCGCCTCCGCCAGGTACTCCAGCTGTTCCCGCCACTCCCGTGGTTCGCGTAGCTGTGTGCGCAGTACGGCCTCGGAGAGGATGACGCGAAACGGAGGGGGGTCGTTCCCCTCCAGCAGCTTCCGCCGCCCCATGCGGGCCTCGACCTGCTGGTCCAGCTCCTCACCCCTGAGGCCGCCCGCAGCGAGCACCTCGCGCGCGTACCCGGGCGTTTGCAGCAGACCCGGCGGCGCGCTCACGGCGTAGTGCCACAAGCTCACCGCCTCCGCCTCCAGCGCCATATACCGCCGATACTGCTCCTTGAACTGCGTAGGATCCCCCACCGCCAGCTCCCACAACGCCAACAACAACCCCGGCGTCCCGTAATGCTGATCCAGCGCCTCGGCCACTTCGGGGCTCCCCAGCGTCGCCCCGCTCTCCAACTTCCCGAACAGCGACGCGTCCCAGCCCACCACCTTGGCCAGCTCACGCAGGCTCTCGCCCCTGGCCGTGCGCAGTAACCGGAGTTCCTCCGCGTACCGTAGGCGTGGTTCCTGGCTGCGTCCCGTGATCACCCTTCTCGGCGGAATCGCGCTCCTCCGTCGTCCCTGGAAGAAGGCCGTGGCAGGTGTGGAAGTAAGCCGCAGGGTGACGAAGGAGAACTCGTCCACGGCGTTCCTGTCCCGCTCCCGGGCCATGCTCGTAATGACCAGAACACGCAGCGTAATCCAGGCAGTTCACCCCGCGTGGGGGAACGGCGGAAGGGGCGGACCCATGACGACGGAGCACCGGGCGCCAGCCGAGACGATCAGAGACGCCGAGGAGGTCAGGGATGCCCTCGCGTCCGCCCTCGAACGCGCCGGACTCAGACTCCCGTCGTGCGTAGCGTAGGGGATGGCACCGACAGCGAACCGCTCTGCGGCGTCTCCTATAGGGCCCATCAGCAGTACAGACGTTTGCCTTCCGTCTCGGCTCGATGGGCCAGACCCGACAACAGGCGCAGCAGCTCAAGCGTCTCGTTGGCCAAGAACCGGTAGGTACGGATTTCCGCAGCGGCTGTATCCGCAATGTATCGACTGCAGTCGGAAGCAGGCTGGGTGGGCAAGGCAGTTGGCGCCCGTCATGAAGCCGATATACGAGCGGATCGCCAAGGAAATGGGACTTTAGGGAGGATGTCATGGACCTCACATGGGTCGAGTCGGAGGGCGGGCCGATGATTGTCGTGGAGGAATCCCTGAGAAACCTCTGGGGCGGCTACGCGAACTCTGATTACGAATCCGCCTGTGAGGTCGAAGACTACGCCGGGCTGATGAGTTTCGGAGAGACTCCGGACTCCGGGCTGGCGCTGGTTATCGGCGATACCCCCGCCCCGACCGCATTCATGGAGGAGTTCTGTGCCATTGTTCAATGGATCTCGGCCTCCAGCGATGCTCGATTCATCGAGGTTGTGCGCGAGGGTATCGACGATGTGGACAACTGGGTGGACGGCCCGGTGGTGAACGTGGCTGGTCCGCTAGCCGTGTTCGATGCGGCTCTGCCTGGAACAGAAGCTCGCGCAGACGAACTTCTGCTGGTGAATATCGAGCCAGCGGTCTATCAACTGAGGACCGCGGACATCGAGTCGGACACCGGTACGTGCGCACGAGTCCACAAATTTGATCGAGTGATCCAACCGGCTGAGCGTAGTCTTTGAGTAGGGAAGCCCCGCCAATCCTTGGCGGGGCTTCTCGTATTCTGTCGACTCTCCAGGAGCGCTCACTCCGGAATCGTCTTGGTGGCTACCGGTCGTTCCGGCGAAGGTCGTGTCCACGGACGTGGTGCATTGCGCTTGCTGTGCTGGTCAGGAGATTGGCATCTGAGTCCCACCGGCCACGCTTGCGTTCTTGGACACCGACCGCGATACGTGCATGTTCTGCAGGAACCCCATCGCGGGATACACCGAAGCTCGATCGCGACTCCTTCGAGGTCTATGGGCCCAGCGGTCTGATCAGTACGTACACTCGGGCTGTCGGACGTTTTGTGCGGCCATAACGGGAGGTGAGAATCAGTGACGGTGCTGTTCTAGACCTGGGATCCCGGTTATCAGCGCAGGACGATCGGTCTGGAGGAGGCGGTGGAGGCCTACCGCAACCTCCCCATGAACGTGTCGGCCTCGTTCTCGTGGAACGACTGTGAGGAGGAGTGCCTCATGGTTGGAGTCGAGGCCGAGTTCTCCACCGTGACCTGGGGCGTGATCGATCCTTCTGGAATCTGGTGATTTCCAAGGACGAGGAGAAGGGCACGATCCGTATGGGTCCGGACGACTACATGTGGCCGAAGGGTGGCATCCTGCCCCGCAACATGGGGTTGGAGCTACTGAGGAAGGTCAACGAGTTCGACTCGTTGTTCCTGGAATATTCGTGGGCTGAGGGGTGACCTGAAGCCTCAAATAGTCGAGGGCCGGTTGCCGCTGGTGCGGCACCCGGCCTTTCGCTCTCCTGGAGCAAATTGGGGTACGGACCTTCTGGCCTCAGACCCGGAGACTGGCAACCTCCAGGGTCGCCGGCAACCGGCGCCATCACCGGTGACGGCGTCAAGCACCTGGTCACCCTGACCATCGATCCGACGGCAAGGCCAAGCCCCCCAAGGTCACGGCCACGGCCAACCACCCGTTCTGGCTGCCGGACTTCGGCCGGTGACCTCGAGCCGGGCATGTGGCTGCAGACCGCAGCCGGCACCTGGGTCCAGATCACCGCGATCGACGACGCCCACCGCGGCCAGCGGGTCCACAACCTCACCGTCGAGGGGCAGCACACCTACTTCGTGCTGGCGGGGGTGTCGCCGCTTCTCGTTCACAACGACGGGAAGAAGCAGCAGCCCGAGGCCTGCCCGATCGATCTGGGGCAGGTGAACTTCCCGAAGCATCCGAGCAAGAAGGCGGCTGCGACCAATGGTCAGGACTTCACCCTGAGCGGTGACGCAGCGGACTTCCCGAGCGGGTTTGTCCGTCCGACCAGGGATCAGGTGCTGGCCGTGCAGCAGTCGATCGGCAAGGGACTGCAGTCGGTTCCGATGAAGTTCCTCGACAATGGGGAACACCCGTCCCGGGCGCAGGCCTGCGACAGGTAAGGCTGTTATTCGACCCGGTAATTACCCCAGTTGAGATTAGGAATCACCTGAGGAAGCTGGAGGGGGCCAGCCGATGTCACCCTCGCTCATGCGGCGGGCGAAGTCCCGAGCCTCTTCG
This sequence comes from Streptomyces sp. KR55, assembly GCF_052245645.1. Classification (NCBI taxonomy): domain Bacteria; kingdom Bacillati; phylum Actinomycetota; class Actinomycetes; order Kitasatosporales; family Streptomycetaceae; genus Streptomyces; species Streptomyces sp. KR55. The sequence continues at coordinate 34,734 of NZ_JBQQCE010000008.1, forward strand.
ATGAACTCGGCGTGGCGTGTGGCGCGCTCGGTGCGGAAGTCATAGTCGGCGCGTTCGCTCTCCTGGTCCGCGTCATCGTCGTCCTCGATCTGCTCCATGTCGAGGTGAGTGAGAAACGCCACCAACTCAGGCCGTGTGGTGCTTGCTGATGCGAGGTTCTCCCGGATGCGGGCAGGGAATCCGCTGGAGTACCGGGCACCGTGGTACTCATCGACGATGCCGAGGAAGATCGCGTCGAGGCTGGGAAATGACGCCTGGTCGAAGACCTCGGTCGGCAGCTGCGCACCGTAGTTCCGGGCCCTGGCGTTCCCACAGTCCTGTTCCAGGTCGAGTTCGAGGAGCATTCGAGCCGCTTGGGACGTGGCCAGTTCGATCAGGCCGTCGTCCTCGATGACGTTGTCGTGCAGATTCAGTTCCCAGAGTTGTGGAAGCACGGCCCAGGAGGCGAGCGCTCTCGCGCCATGCGACCCGACGCTGTTGTAATCCAGCACGACGCTTTGGAGACAGGGAGCTGAGGTTGTTGAGGTGAGGGCATCGCTGTCGTTGTCGTCGAGACCGCACTCAGTGATATTCAGCGTGCGCAATGTGCGCCAGACCGGGGCGTTATGGAGCGGCGCGGGCCAGCTGCCCACTGGATTGCATGACAGGTCGAGCGTGCTGAGCTTCTGCAGTCGGTCGGAGTTCATCAGCACGATGAGCCCGTCCACTCCGAGCCCGGTGGCAGCCATGTTCAAGTACGTCAGCTTCGTGGCATTGGGCGACGAAGCCCAGGCCTCGGCGCCGGCGTCGCCCACCGGCTGGACGTCGGGGCGCCCGTAGTGGGGCGAGCCACCTTCGCGGCCGCTCAGGTCAAGGTGCTCAAGTGCAGGCATCCGGACGTCGGTTGCCAGCTGCTGCGCCCCCTTCTCAGTGAGACGGTTGCGGCTCAGATCCAGGTGACGGAGGTTTGGGAAGGTGCCGGCTGCGCCGAATGCCTCGGCCGTCCTGTCTGTCGCGACCAGATCCGCGAGCGTCAACCTCTCAATGTGATCGTGGTCGATGCCCTCGAGGACGCGTTCGATCGTCGCGTCGCCTACGGGCAGCAGCTCGAGCGTCAGCTCGGTGAGCTGACGCGGCACGCCGTCGGCGACGATGGCGTCCACACCGCGAGCACCGAGTCCCTCCCGACCGAGCCCCATGGGCGTGCCCCGCACCGTGAGGTTGCGCAGGCTCGCGAGATCGGCGCGCGCGAAGAACGCCTCGCATGCGTCGTCGTCCTGATCGATGACGTTGCCGAAGTACGGCTTCCACAGCGGCTGGCGTCCGTTCTTGCCGCAGCGGAACCCGACTGCCAGGCGGTCGAGCTGGGCGAGTTCCGCGCAGTCGGCGAGGTCTTGCGCCTCGTCGACGCTGCACACGAGAACATCGGCGGAGCGCAGTTCCGGCACGAGTCCTGAACGCATCAAGTGGACCAGGTCGGGTGCCCGCAGACCCGCGTGTCGCAGCCGCCACGGCGGCCCAGCGAGCGGGCGGAACGACGGCTTCTCGAAATGCCACATGTCCTCTCGAACGCTCACCAGATTCAGCGATTCGAGCCGCGTGACGGCAGCGTTGTCGGCGAGCTTCGCGAGCAACTCGCCGTCCATGTCTGTGAGACCGGCGACCTGGATCGATCGCAGGTTCTCCCAGTGATCCATGGTCTCGACCAATGCTGCGAGATGATCTCTCGCGTACCAGCCGAGGTCGAGATGGGCCACGCCGCGCACCTCCGACCGAGAGCGCGGGTCCGGCAGAGGAGGATCAACGGTGCCGATGCGCGCTGATTGCGGCGCCAGTGACCGCACGAGCTGCCATGTCGGCTTCGTGTAACCGGCGTTCAGGGCGGCCAGCCAGGACCAGGGTGCCTCGCGCAGCACGTCAGGCCATGAAGCCAGTCGCTCGTCGCACCGGGAGACAAGGTCTCGAGGGCTACCCGCACGGACAAGAGCAGCACAGAGAGCGCGGAATGCAAGCTTGCTCGGCGGGCCGCCCAGTATCCGCTCGATCTCGGCGTCGTAGTCGATCACAGTCGTAACCTACTGCTGCCCTCGTCGAGACCGGCCCCTTTCACCCGCGTCACACGCGAGTGGTGTGCCGGTCCAGGATGGCGCGCAGCCGGTCGAGGTCTCTGGCCTCCGGCACGCCCCGCTTGGGCAGGACACCGAGGCACATGATGTTGGGGTCCCGGCTGAGCAGGACGAAGTGGCCGGCCGTCTCCCGGTAGCCCTGGAAGACGGACCATTTCTGGATCAACGTGCTGTGGTCGCTGCGGCAGGTGATCCCGGCCGGAGACACGGTGGCGCGGTACTCACCCTGCCAGCCGACGATCCGCTGCACGTGGGCGGCCTGCAGCCGCGGATACCCCCACACCACAAGGAAGACGAACAGGAACAGAACGGTCGAGACCACGTTGATACTCCCGCGGCTCACGGCGGAGATCAGCCACTGCCCTACCCACAGTGCGAGGAACACGCTCCGCAGCAGTAGCCCGGTCCGCTTGATCCGCTCGCGGACCCGCAGGCCGACCAGTGTGTCGGCCTGCTGGGGCCGGAACACCAACCGGACGTCGGTCTGTTCGTCCACGACGTCGTCGGAGGCCGCCGCGCTGTCGTTGGTGGTTTCGGTGCTGTGACCCTCGGCCATGATTCCTCCCCGGTACGACGACCCGCGGATCCTACTGACCTCAGTGCCGGGGCTGATGGCCGCCATGGCGGGGCAGGTGGCGGTCGAGTATGCCGCGCAGCCGGTCGGTGTCGTCGCTGCCCATGGCGCGCTTCGGCAGATAGTGCGCGACGAGCAGGTACGGCGGGGGCGTCAGCAGGACGAATCCGGCGGCGGTCTCCACGTACCCGCCGAGGCTCCGCCAGCCCCGGCGCGTCTCCATGTGCGGGCCCGCGAAGCGCACAGCGTCGTCAGAGTCGGTGACGGCCACGGTCCAGGGCCCCAGCGGGGCACCCATCTTGGCATGCCGCGCAGCCAGGACACCCGTCCTGACGACGAGGCCGAACAGGCTGCCGAGAAAGGCGATTCCCGCGGCCAGGGCGTCCTCGGCGAGCAGCCACACCGTCACCGCGAAGAGCACTGGCAGGAGCAGCCCCTGCAGCCGGCCCTTGATGCCCCGTGCCCGCCCGCGTGCGTGCAACGCGTCGGACCAGTCCGGCTGCCCGAGCTCGTATCTCAGCTCGACAGCGGCGCCCGCCGCTGTGCTCCGTCCCTCGGTCATAGCCCCTCCCCGGTACTGCTCGGTGACGAGCCGTGATCGTAGCGGGCTGCCCGTTCCCCGGGTCGCGCCGTCACGGACAAGCGAAAAACCAGAAGGTTGTACGCCTCCTGTGACTTTCTTGTGTGTCAATCAACACGTCTGTGACCTGTGATGTTCCTGATGCGACATCCGCTTGATCGGTCGGGAGAGCCGGAAGCAGGTCTCCCGACGGGCCGAGCGAAGGGGTGGGGTCCCATGAGTCCAGTGGACGACCGTGTCCCGGGTGCGGGAGAGATGCGGTCGTGGGCCGCGGGGTTCGTCACCCGCGTCACCGCCCGCAACCGGCTGCCGCTGGACTACTCCGTGGCCAGCCTGCGGGTCGTGGACTTCCTGATCGACGGGCTGCGCAAGGGCGGGGCCGCGCGCGAGCAGGTGCGAAACCCGCTGTTCGGGCTCGGTGCGTACGTCGGTGAGGTTCTCGTGCGCCGTGCGGGGGCGGTGTGGGTGGACTTCGACGCCGACCAGCGCGCCTACTTCGGCCAGCCGGTGGGGGCGCGAATGCCGGACGGGCGGGTCTGGAACCCGTTCGGCAAGGTTCACAATCGGTTCGAGCTCGGCGGGCCCGGAGAATCGCTCCAGACCTTCTATCTGACGTTGCACGGTCGGGCCAGGAGAGCCGCCGCGTGAGGAATCGCATGAGCAACACCTCTGCCGCGCTGGCGCTGCTCCTCGCCGCCGCGCTGACCGGCTGTGCGGGCTCGAAGGACGAGGGGAAGCCCGCCGAGTCCGCACAGCCCACCGCCCAGAGCCCGCAGGCCGCCCCCGCCGAGCCCGAGCCGCCCCACACCGTCGCCGAGTTCCTCGCCCGTGCCGAGGAGGCGATGGCCGGGCAGAAAGGCTGGACGTTCGCGGTGAAGGGCCTTGAGGGCCTGGTCCTGCAGGGGCAGGAGAACGCCGCGACCTACACGGCCACCGTGCGCCGGACCACCGGCGACCCGTGGGCGCTGCACTCCACCGGCACAACCCTCAGCAAGGGTGTGAGCAAGCCCGAGGAGATCTACGTCGCCGACGGGACGGCGTACGTCAAGAAGGGCACAGCCGCCTGGGAGCACGGGCCCGTCACCGACCCGGAGTTCGTGGACAAGGTGGAGGACCCCCTCGCCGCGCTCGACGCGTTCCGGGGATACGGCGACGAGGCCACCGTCACCGCGTCGGAGGATGGCCCGGAGGGCCAAGTCGAGCTGCGCGTCCGTACGGCGAGCGGCCCGCTGACCGGCGTACGGGACCAAGGCGTCGTACAGAAGGCCCTGCGCGAACTCGCCCCGACGCTGAGGCAGTTGCGCGCGGCCGGCGTCGCAGCCCCCGAAAGCGAGATCACCGTGGGCGGCGTCGAGGAGTCGCTCGTCCTCGACGCCTCGACGTACCGGGTCACCTCGCACACCTTCAAGTGCACCTTCCTGATCCCCTACGACGGGCAGAGCATCCGGTACGAACAGGAGGTGACCGAGCGGACCTCGGGGGCGTACGACGGGGCCGTCGTGCTGCCGAAAGCGGTGATGGACGCCCTATGAGAGGGCGATACGTGAGCTGATGTCTATATGCGCGACGACGGCACCGGCCAGGTCATCTACGCCAACGCTACTGACGATGGCCACGGGCACTGAACGGCTGACTCGCGAACATGTTCCGGTGATCCAAGACCTCGCGCGCGAGCGCGGGTACGGCCGTTGCGCAGTACTCGCAGTTTGCGCAGGAGTCACCACGTCTTGAGGGTGGCCACGGCCTCTTCGCCGAGGGCTGGGATCTTGGCATGGGAGCGGTTGACGGCCCGCCAGCCTGCGGAGAGGTCGTGCCAACGACCGCGATAGGGCACGCGGACGGTGTCGCCAGCGCTTTGGTAGCCCTTGTCAGTTCTCGTAAGCCCGCTCGGGATCTCCACGGTTCGGTCGGGCCACGAACCGTGTACGCGTCGACCTTCCTGCGGCCACTGTCACCCTGCCGGGAAAGTATCTGTTTCGGGTGAGGACCGCGCGGGCCCGGGGCCCATGGTCGTTGTCTGGTTACTCGGTGGTGTCAGGCCAGGGGTCCCGGCCCGTCGCCTTGATGCGCCGCTCCTCCGCTCCGGTCAGGAAACGCGGACCGGCCTGACCCCACCCCATCACCCCGGACAGCGGCGAATCGTCGTCGTCCTCGACACTGAGCACCCGGTACAAGAACTCGACCACTCCGCAGTCGGCAACGATCCAGGTGTTGTCTCCCCGGTTGTAGATGGCCACCGGCCAGGCGTCCGGCGTGTCACCGGTTGTCAGCCAGCACAAGAGGTCTCCCGTGCCGTCGCAGCCCCAGGCCAGCACGTGCTCGGCGGGGACGTCCAGCCCGTCCGGTCCGGGCGCGTTGCCCCAGGTCTCCCGGGCCTCCTCCGAGATGAACGTCATGGGCCCTTCAGCCCGGCCATCGGCCGACACTGCGGGCTCCAGCACAGTTAGGTAGTTCTCGATGGTGCCGCCGCCGTACCGTGCCATGAACGCCTGGTAGTCGGCGGGGAACCGCACCCCGTAGGCGCGTTCGGCCAACTGCCAGTCGACGACCGTCCCCGCCCCCTGGTGGGGCGGCATCAGGCCGATGAGATTCGCCAGACTCATGGCGTGATCCTCACTCCTTCTCTCACTGATGCCTCGTCGGCCCCGGCCGGTTCCGTGACCGCTGTCGTCCACGGACCTGACGTTGTACTCGATCCGGGTGTCGTCCGGTCCAGGGCTACCGGGAGATGGCCGGCCCGTTCGCCCTGCTCAGAGCAGCAGTTCCTGATTGCGCAGGATCAGCATGTCGGCGACGAGGCACGTGACCTCCCCGTCGTCGTCCCGGCCGATCCACACCGGGTAGGAGCCGTCTCCCATGCCGCTCGGGTAGACGATGAGGTTGCCCCCGGACTCCGGGTCGTCGAGGACGAGGATGCCGTCGGCGCTGTCGTCGTCCGGGATGGTGTTCTCTCCGCCGGTGAGCCTGCCGGCCGCCGCCGCGTCGACGAAGCAGCCGGTGCCGGTGTCCACGCCGAAGCCGTAGAACTCGCCCTCCCGCAGCGTCCGCGGGTCCTCACCGGGACGCAGCGCCAGCTCCCAAGTCGCTGTGGGTTTGTCGGAGATGAGGATGCGCGCCCCGGTGAAGTCCTCCATGTGCAGCGACTTGCCCCAGTGCTCGGTCGGGTAGGCCGCAGCCGCGATCTGCATGCGGTAGCTGCCGGGCGGTACGGCCACCGTGAACGGCTCACCGGGATCCAGCCACCCCGGATCGCAGGCGACGATCCGACCGGTCGGCAGCCGTAGCGATCCGGCCTCGATGACGCGCTCGACGACATACGGGCCGGTGGCCTGGTCGTCCGGCGGGGAGAAGCGGGTGCCGGGCGTGAACATCTCGTTGAGGTAGCGCGGGCCCAGGGGGCTGGGCGGACACCACCCGGGGGCGGTGGCAAGGCCGTGCTCCCGGTTCTCCGCCGGACCGTCTTGGCGAGGACTCTCCTCCGGCGCGTCCCGCAGGGAGACGTCGGATACGCGCCCGTCGGTCGCCATGGCCACCGCCCACGCCCAGTCGCCGAATGCGGGAGCCGGCGCCCAGCGCTGTTCGTGCGGAACATCCGGCAGGGTGTGCCGCGATCCGCCCCCGGCCCCCTTCGGTTCGGAGACCTTACGGCCCCTGCCGTCCGGGTAGAGGTCGATAAGAACGCGCCCCGCACGCTCTGCGAACTCCGCCATCTCCTCGGTGTCGTATCGCCACTGAGCGATGTGGCGGAGGAAGAGCCGACCGGGTTCCAGGCGGCGCAGGTCGAGCTCGCGGGTGCGACGGCCCTGGTCGTCGTACGCCCACACGCCCAGGTAGTCGTGCGCCCATGCGATGTTCAGCACGGCGACCGGCTGTGGGCACCCTCGTTCGCGCAACACCACGGCGTACCGCTCGCCCGCGGCGTCCCGGTTCGCGGCGAGCTCCCGGCTGATGGGGCCGAGGACCGTACGGGAGGCGGCGTCCCAGTCCTCCCCGTACGTCACGTCAATGATCACGCTGATCTCAGCGTCGGGGACAGCGGACCTGTCACATGTTGCAGCGCTGGAGTGACGAGTGGCTCGACCCGGTGCTGCATGAGCAGGAGCGGACTGAGCCGTCCCAACGGCTGGCTCGACACAACCCATGACATCGAACGGATCCTGCAGGTCCATGAAGTGGGAACGGCGCGAGACCTGGATCCCGAGCTCGTCACTGACTGGGCCGACGGATACGGCGATGCCGGCTTTCGGGTCGATGACGAGGAGTACTTCCTCTACGGCGAGGCCCAGGACCCGGTCTCGATCCGCCCGGACTACCTGCCGCACACCCTGAAGATCATTAACACTCCGGAGTGGGCGCGGGCGGCGAATGGTGACCGTTACGGAACACCAGGCGTACGCGGCTCTCGTACGCAGCGTACGCGCTCACGGACTGGGCATGGGAGGTGACGTTTAGTGACCGTGGGGGGCGGTGTGCGGGAGGTGGCTCATGTCAGGTGGCGGTTCGGTGGGGACGGCAGGGGGAGCCGGTGGGGGTGAGCCTGAATCGTCCGACAGTCTGCGGACGTTCGGGGCGGTGGTGCAGGCCCTGCGTGAGCATGCGGGGTTGGGCAGGGAGGAGTTCGGCGATCTCGTCGGGTACTCCAAACACACCGTCGCCTCCGTCGAACTGGGGCGGAGGATGCCGGATCCCGCCTTCGTGGAGAACGCCGAGGAGGCTCTCGGGAACACCGGTGCGCTGCGGCGTTCGGCGCCGTATCTCTCGCGGCAGCCGGGGATCGCGGCCTGGTTCCGGCAGTGGGCGCGGCTGGAGGCCGTGGCGATCAGTCTGTACACGTACGAATGCCGGGTCGTGCCCGGGCTGTTGCAGACCGAGGCGTACGCGCGTGCCGTGTCGCTCAGCGTGCCGCCCATTCCCGGCGAGGCGCAGCTGGAGCAGCGGATCGCCGCGCGGCTGGCGCGGCAGGAGTTGCTGTCGACGCGGCGCGAACCGCCGTGCAACTTCAGCTTCATCATCGAGCAGGCGGTGCTGGAGCGGTACACGGGCGGGGAGGACGTCACGCGTGAACTTCTCGATCATCTGATGGACTTGAGCGAGCGGCACTGGAACGTGGAGCTGCAGATCATGCCGTTGCGTTCGCCCGTCCACGCCGGGCTTGATGGGCCGTTGCGGTTGCTGGAAACCCCCGAACACCGGTGGTTCGCCTACTCGGAGGGGCAGAAGAACGGGCGGCTCATCTCCGACCTGAAAGAGATCAGCGTCCTCCACCAGCGGTATGCGAAACTGCGTTCGCAGGCTCTCACCCCTGGTGATTCCCGGAGTCTGCTGGAGCGGATGCGAGGAGCGCTATGAGCCCCACCACCGAACTGGCCTGGTTCAAGAGCAGTTACAGCGGCTCCGAGGGCGACGACTGCGTCGAGATCGCGCTCTCCTGGCGCAAGTCCAGCTACAGCAGCGGGAGCCAGGGCGACTGCGTCGAGGTCGCCGCCTGTCCCGGACTCGTCCACGTCCGCGACTCCAAGGACAAGGAGGGCGCCCAGCTCACCCTCGCGCCCGACGCGTGGCGGCGGTTCTTGTCGTACGCCGGCCGGTGACCGTCGGCGCGGTGGTCGGCTCACCGGCCGGGACCCCGTGCAGTGGGCGGGGTCCCGGCCGGGAGGTTTACGGCTACGGCGTCAGCGTCTGGCCCAGGCGGCCGTCGGTCGGGGTGCCGAGGGTCGTCTTGCTGTAGATGACCGCGTCGGAGTAGCCGAGGCCGGTGCTGTTGCTGGGCAGGTGGAGCAGGATGCCGTCGGTGCCGTCCTCGCCGTCCGCGCCGAAGGTCAGGTCCGCGCGGCCGTAGCCGGACAGGTCCGTGAGGGACACGGACGAGCCGAGGCGGTCGTCCTTCTCGGCGGAGCCGGGGATACCTGAGGTGTCCTGCGAGATCGCGACCGAGCCGGAGCCGGTCAGGCCGGACGAGGTGCCCTTGACCAGGAGGGCGTTGCCGGCGTTGGCGTAGTTCACGCTGCTGCGGGCCAGGTCCTCGCCCGGTGCGCCCGCGAGGGCGTCCAGGTAGCCGTCGGCGTTGTGGTCGCCGAGCGAGACCGAGGTGCCGAGGGCGTCGCCGGACTCGTTGCCGCCGGGGACGGAAGCCGAGTCCTGGTGGATGACGGTCATGCCGGTGGTGGTGAAGCCGGTCGACGTGCCCGGGACCATGGTGATCTGGCCGCCCGACACGCCACCCGACTCCGAGGCGACCGGCTGGCCGATGACGATGTCGTCGTAGCCGTTGCCGTTGACGTCGCCCGCGGCGATGGAGCGGCCGCCCTTGACGGAGATCACGCCGACCTTGGTCAGGCCGGTCGCCGAGCCGGCGAAGCGGACCACGCGGCCGATGCCACCGGTGTCACGGTAGTTGAGGGCGACGTCCGCGTAGCCGTCCCGGTTGAAGTCGCCCGTCGCGGCGTCCAGATAGGCCACCGAACCCGTGGCGGAGGTGAGCGTGCCGTACGTGTACTTGCCGCCGGTCAGCCGGACGTTGTAGTTGCCGCCCTTGCCGGAGCCGGCCGAGAAGACGTCCGCCTTGCCGTCGCCGTTGAAGTCGCCGACGGTGACGGTGGAGCCGAGCCTGGCGCCGGCCGCCGTGACGCCCGACGTGGTGTACGAGAAGCCGGTCGTGAGTGCCGGGCCGTACATCACCGTGACCTGGCCGCGGTCGGCGTTGCCGCTGGTGTCGTCCTCGCCGGGGGAGCCGATCGCGAGGTCGGCGTGGCCGTCGCCGTTGACGTCGCCCCAGGCGGTGGAGGCGCCGAAGTCGTCACCGGTCTCGGAGGAGCCGGGGATGCCGGGGCTGTTCTGGGTGAGCCCCGTCTTCGACGCCGTGACGGGCCCGTTGATGCCGCCGGGGATCACGGTGACCCGGTTGGCCTTCGGGGTGCCCGCGACCAGGTCGCTGACGCCGTCCCGGTTGTAGTCGGAGGTGGCCAGGGCGTGCGAGACACCCGGCGTCTTGGCCAGCTGGGCGATGAAACCGAGCTTGGCGATGAGGAAGTCGCCGGGGCAGGCGGTGGCGTTGGTGGCGTAGTGGCCGAAGACCCGCGGCAGCGTGATCGACTCGCCCTTCGGGACGTTGTTGCCGCTGTAGCCCTTGTCCACGCCGGAGGTGAGCGTCACCTTGCCGGTGGGGTCGATGCCGTACATCCCGAACTTCCACGCCACGATCCGCGCGATCGCGTCCAGCGCGGCCCGGCTCGGCTTGGCCTTCTCGAAGTTGCCGATGTACGAGATGCCGAGCGTGTTGGTGTTGAAGCCGGCGTCGTGCGCGCCGATGACCGGCAGTTCCATGCCGCCGCTGCGGCCCTCGAAGATCTGGCCGCACTTGTCGACGACGAAGTTGTAGCCGATGTCGAAGTAGCCGCGCGCGAAGTGGTCCTGCTGGAGGGAGCGCATCCGGGCCCGGGACTCGGCGCAGGACAGGGTGTTGTCGCTGTCCATGCCGGTGTGGTGGATGACGGCGGCCTTGATCTCGGTGCCGTACTCCGGCGTGCCGTCGTAGTCCGTCGACGCGCCCCACTCGGCCTGGGTGATGACCGGTGGCTTCACGACCGTCGAGGGGCGGGGCGCGGGAACGGTGGAGGTCGGGGTCGGGGAGGCCGAGGTCGAGGGCGAAGGAGAGGCGGACGCCGAGTCACTGGGCGTCACGGTCTCCGTCGGGGAACCGGTCGGCGTGGCCGTCTCGGTCGGCGTGGTCGTTTCCGTGGCCGTCTCGGTCGGCGTCGCGGACTCGGTCGTCGCCGGAGCGGTGGTCTCCGCCGCGAACGCGGCCGGCTGCGGGGCGCTCTCCGGGCCCGTGCCCGGGTCGAGCAGCTTGACGTCCATGCCTGCCGGTTGGCCGCCCACCTCGGTGCCGTCGGCGTTCACCACGCGCACCTCGATGCCGTCGGACTCGCCGGTCCACATCGACTCCGTGCCGCCGCGCAGGGCGGCCCGCTCGCCCTCCGCGCCGTCGGCCTGGGACGGCTCGGTCTGCAGCTTCTGCCAGCCGGACCACTTGCCGGTCTCGGCGTCCCGAGTGCGCACCTCGGGCGTACCCTTGGCCTTCGCCTCGGGGTCGTCCCAAGTCAGCAGCACCGCGCTGAACAGGTCCGTCTCCTGCTTGGCCAGGGCCTTGCGGCCACCGCCCTCGTGCTTGAGCTTCAGCGTGTGGACGGCCGGCTCACGGCCCTGGGCCTTGCCGTCGGACTGCGCGGACGGATCGGCCATCGCGTACGTGACGACGCCCGCCCCGCTCAGGACCACCGCTCCGATCGTCAGCCACGCTCGTCTCTTGAGACTGAGCGGCTTGTATGCATGGGTCCTGCGAAGACTGCGAGGACTCAACTACCCCACCCCTAGGAAATGGACACGGATGCACCAGCAGTCACACAGGTGCCACTTCCTCAGCGCACGGGTTTGGACAAACGTCACTCGGGGAATCGCAGGGCCCGAACTATGCCAGTGAATGGGCCAATTGATCTGTTCTGTTGCTTTCATCCGCCTGGGTGCCACCACCGCGGCGGCTCGTGTATAACCCGGCGCTCATGATCACTCCCACGCACACACGTCTGTCCCTGACGGCCGCCGTCGCCGTCGTCGCCGGCTGCTCGCTCGCCCTCCTCGCGCCGTGGCAGGCCGCGGCCGCCGTCACCCCGCCCAGGGCCGACTTCAACAACGACGGCCGCGTGGACCTGGCCCTCGGCGTCCCGGCCTACGCCGACGGCACGGTCACCGGCGCGGGTGCCGTGTCCGTGCTGCCTGGCGCGGCCGCCGGTCCCAACGCCTCGGCCAAGCTGGTCGTCACGCAGAACAGCACCCTGAACGGCACGGCGCTGCCTGGCAGTTCGGAGGCGGACGACGCCTTCGGCTCGGCCACGGCGTACGGCGACATCAACGGCGACGGGTACGGCGACCTCGCCATCGGCGCCTCCGGGGAGGACGACACCGCCGGCCACAACGACATCGGCGGCATCACGCTGCTGTACGGCTCGGCGTCCGGCTTCACCGCGGACCCGACGATGTACCACCTGCCGACCGCCCTGCGCCACAACGGCCAGCGCTGCGGTACCTCCCTCGCGGTCGGCGACTTCAACGCCGACGGCAAGGGCGACGTCCTCTCCCTGTGCAGCGGCAGCAGCTCGGTGATGTGGATCGACGGGGCCACGAAGGCGGTGCGCACCAACGCCGGTACGGTCAACCCCTACGCGCCGATCGAGGGCGAGGACATCACCACCGCCGATGTCGACGGCGACGGCTACGACGAGGCGGTCCTGTCGGTCGTCAACCACGACGTGGGCCCGCGCATGACCGTTCTGCCGGGCTCCGCCACCGGCCTGAAGCCGGAGTCCGCCGCCCAGGTCGACCGGGCTCCCGCCGCGTGGTCCCTGGCCACCGGCGACGTGAACGGCGACGGCAGGGACGACGTGATCGGCGGCTCGCCGTACGGCGGCAGCGGGCAGGGCGGCGCGGTCGTCGCGCTGTATGGCTCCACCACCGGGCTGTCCGCCGACCGCTCGACCACCATTACCCAGGACACCACCGGTGTGCCGGGCTCCGACGAGGCCTCCGACCAGATGGGCTACGAGGTCGCGGTCGCGGACGTCGACAGCGACGACGTCGACGATGTGGTCGCCGGCGTGCCGGGCGAGGACCTGGGCGAGACCGACCCCTACGACGCCGACCAGGGCGCGGTGCTCGTGCTGCGCGGCCGGGCCGACGGGCTGACCGGTGAGGCGGCCACCACGTACAGCGCCGCCACCGAGGGCGTCGCCGGCGCCGCCGAAGCCGGGGACCTGTTCGGCAGTGCCGTCGCCGCCGCCGACTTCACCGGGGACGGCAACACCGACCTCGCCGTCGGCATCCCGGGCGAGAACACGGGCGACGGCACGGTCCTGACCCTCAACAACAACACGGCCGGAGGCATGGACACCGGCTCCGGCCTGTACTTCGGCCCCGGCGCGCTCAACGCGGGCGCGGGCAGCGAGTTCGGCATCGGACGCGTGCTCGCGCCCTGACCCGCCCTTCACGGACGTATGACAACCCAAAAGGTTGTACGCGGTCTGTGATTTTCCTGTGTGTTGATCGACACGCCCGTCACCCGTGATGTTCGCGGGACGGCATCCGCTTGGTCACCCGGGAGTCCCAACAGGGGGCTCCCGGAGCCGAGCGGAGGGGCGGGGTTTCATGGAGAAGGCGGCGGAGAAGCGGATGCCGTCCGCGAGAGACATGCGTCCGTACACCGCGGCCTTCGTCGCGCGCGTCACCGCCCGCAACCGGCTGCCGCTGGACTACTCCGTGGCCAGCCTCCGGGTGATCGACTTCCTGATCGACGGCCTGCGCAAGGGCGGAGCCGAGCGGGAGCGGGTGCGGGAGACGCTGTTCGGCCTCGGGGCGTACGTCGGTGAGGTGCTGGTGCGCCGCGCCGGCGCGATGTGGGTGGACTTCGACGCCGACCAGCGCGCCTACTTCGGCCACACGGTCGGCGTGCGCATGCCGGACGGCCGGGTCTGGAACCCGCTCGGCAAGGTCCACAACCGCTACGACGCCGGCGGCCCCGAGGAATCCCTGCAGACCTTCTACCTGACCCTGCACGGACGCGCCCGAGGTGCCGTGACATGAGAAGACATCCTGCCGAGCTGTGACACTTCTGTGAGGCTCGGCGCTGACGATCTTGGGGGCGTCGACACGGCCGAAGCGTGTCGCACGCGGGGAACTTCGAACCCGTACGAACGAGGACGGTCTTGGGCCAGGGAGGGGAACCCCGGCGCGCACAGGCGTACGACGGGGAATTGGGCGCGGCGGTCGCGCGGGCCCAGGGCGGCGACGAGGCGGCGTTCGCGGTCGTGTACCGGATCGTGCAGCCCGGGCTGCTCGGCTATCTGCGCGGGCTCGTCGGCGACGACGCCGAGGACGTGGCGTCCGACGCCTGGCTGGAAATCGCCCGCGACCTCGGGCGGTTCAGGGGCGACGGAGCCGGCTTCCGCGGCTGGAGCGCGACCATCGCCCGGCATCGGGCGCTGGACCATCTGCGCCGGCAGCGGGTACGGCCCCGGTCGGCGACGCTCGAACAGGACGTGCTGGACCTGCCCGGCCCGCACACCACGCACGACCAGGCGCTGGAGTCCATCTCCACCGGGTACGCCCTGGAGCTGGTCCGCGGCCTGCCGCGAGACCAGGCCGAGGCCGTGCTGCTGCGGGTCGTCGTCGGCCTCGACGGCCCCGCCGCCGCACGCGTCCTCGGCAAACGCCCTGGCGCGGTGCACACCGCCGCATACCGGGGTCTGAAGCGCCTGGCCGAGCAGCTGGGCGTCGAAGGTGTGACGGAAGACGGATCCCGGACGCTGGGGGAGTCGAAGTGAACAGCGACGACGGGCGCACCGGCGAACGACCCGCGGAACCCGGTGTGAGCCGACGGGTCGTCCGAGTCGTATGAGTCATACGAGTCGTACGACCGGTCGTTCAGGTCGTACAGGCAGCACAGGCAGCGCAAGCGGTACAGGTCGGACAGAGGCGGGACACGGACATGGGTGAACGGCAGAGCGGCGGCGGGGTCCCCGGCCGCCGGCGTGTGCACCCTGGCGGCGCCGCGTCCGGCCACCGCGGAGCGCTCGACGAGCCCGGGCTGGAGGCGGTGCTCGCAGCTGCCATGCGCCGGGACGGCGTCGAAGCAGAGGGGGAGCGGCGGGCCGTGGCCGCGTTCCGGGCCGCCCGGGACGCAGACGCGCACAAGGCGCGCACCCGCCGCCAGGACGACTGGCGGCCCCGCAGAGCCGGGCGCGCGGCGCGGACGACGCTCGCCGTACTCCTCGCCAGTCTGACCGTGGGCGGCGTCGCCTTCGCGGCCATCGGCTCGTCACAACCGTCGACTTCACCGTCCCTGCGGAACACCAGCACCCCCAGGACGAGCCACCCGCCCACGACCACCCCGCCCTCCCGCACCGCAACCACCCCGCCCGACCGCCCCACCACCGCCGCCGACACCGCGGCCCACTGCCGCGCCTACGACCAGGTCGCGGGCCGCGGCAAGGCACTGGACTCGACGGCCTGGCAGCGGCTGGTGTCGGCGGCGGGCGGCGAGGCCGAGGTCGCGGCGTACTGCGCGGAACACGCGACGGGGATGGACAAGCAGAAGTCCGAAGAGCCCGACAAGAGCGGGAATCGCCGAGGCGACCACCCGGGCAAGGCCGAGGGCAAGATCAAGTAAGGTCGCCGCCAAGGCAACGGCCGGGGCCGCCACCCCCCACAGGAGAGGCCCCGGCCGTCGCGCGGCACGGGCCGCGCGGCGGCCCGTACTTTCTACAGCGCCATGGGTGCGTTTTCTGTCACACCCTGGCGTGTCACGAGTTAGTTGCATCTTCTATGGACATGGACTGGGAGCGGTTTCAGGACGTAACGTGCCTTTCGCGCCAGACGGCGGAGGAAGGAAGACCACCGCAACCACTGCGGTCCTCGAAACCGCAACCATCAATTGAGTAACCACGACGGCGAGACCCGGTCCGCGAGAGCGGCGCCGGTTTAGGCGCAAGAGGGGCGCGGTGCTGGGGGACGACGCGGAGCTGACAGCCGCGGTGCTTGCGGCACAGGACGGGGACGAGACCGCGTTCCGGACTGTGTACCGCGCGGTGCATCCACGGTTGCTCGGATATGTACGGACGTTGGTCGGCGACCCGGACGCCGAGGACGTGGCGTCCGAGGCCTGGTTGCAGATAGCGCGGGACCTGGAGCGGTTCAGCGGGGACGCCGACCGGTTCCGGGGGTGGGCCGCCCGGATCGCCCGCAACCGTGCGCTGGATCACATACGCATGCGGGGACGCCGCCCCGCGATAGGCGGCGACGAGACGGAACTGACCGGCCGGGCCGCCGAGTCCGACACTGCGGGCGAGGCCATCGAGGCCCTGGCCACCGACCGGACCCTCTCCCTCATCGCCCGGCTGCCGCAGGACCAGGCCGAGGCCGTCGGCCTGCGCGTGGT
>NZ_JBQQCE010000080.1:0-26971 GCF_052245645.1 Streptomyces sp. KR55
GCCTGACTCAAAGCCACCGAGACAACACTTGCGGCCGGTCACGCCGTAGGGCGTGCTCGTGGGCGGCTGGACCGAACCCGCCCGAGGCGTCAGCGACCACGTAGACCTCGTAGCCTTGGCCCGAGCACGCTCACCTTAGCCGTGACCGGCAGCCTCTTTCTTTTCTCACAGTGCACCGCAATGTTCCGGTACTGCACGGCATCGGGCTGCGCCCGCCTCGCCCGTCTTTCTGCCTGTGTTTCTGCCTGGAGCCCGCAACGGCCGGCTGCTTGGCTGCTCATGGAGGAGGATCCGGCCGCGCCGAGCGGCCCGGCTCCGGTAGCAGAGTGCCTTGCCCACGCGACGGGACGTCCGCGCCGTGATGAGCACTGGCCATCAGTTCCCAGGAGGTGTCGGCTGTCTGCCCCGGCCCGTGCTGTACGCGGGCCCCAAGGGCTCCGCCGGCACTGCACGGGTGGAGGGGAGAACCAGTTGAGTGTGGTATTGACGACCGCTTCGGTTCCCGACCGGGACAAGGTCGCCTACTGGCGTGACGCGGTGGGAAAAGCACTGGTGCCGATGACCGTCGCCCCGCGGGGCGACGGTCCGTTCTCCGGCCGGATCACGACCGACCGCCTCGGGTGCCTGCGGGTGTCCACGATGGAGGCCGACGCGAAAGGGGTCAGCCGTACCCCGGAACTCATCGCGCGCTCGTCCGAGGCGCTCGTTGCGGTCGGCATCCAGGTGTCGGGCACGGCGACCCTGATCCAGGACGGCCGACGAGCCGAGGTGGGCGAGGGGGACCTTGTGGTGTACGACTCGGCGCGGCCGTACTCCTTCGACTACCCGGAGCGGTTCTCCACCCACGTCTTCCAACTGCCCCACCGCGCACTGGGCGTTTCGGCCGCCGACATCCTTCAGGTCTCCGGCACTGTCATCGGCCCCGCGGACGGCTTCGGAGCGGTGCTGCAGCCCTTCCTGAGCACGCTGGCCACCTCGGCGCACTCGTACTCCCCCGCCGTCGGAGGCAAGCTGGCCAACAGTGTCATCGACCTCTTCGCCGCCCTGGTGGCCGAGGGGACCCAGCAGGTACCCGCGGATGCGGATACGGCCCGAAGCCACCTCGTGCTGCGCATCCGCAGCCACATCGACCGGAAGCTGGGCGACCCGGCTCTGTCCCCGGAGGCCATAGCGAAGGCGCACCACATCTCCGTCCGTTACCTGCACCGGCTCTTCGAGGGCGAGGGGATCACCATCGGGCGGCTCATCCAGCAGCGCCGCCTTGAGGAGTGCGCACGTGAACTGGCCCGCCGCGGCAGGACGGCCCCCACCGTGTCGGCAGTGGCTCAGCGATGGGGCTTCGTCAGCCCCGCTCACTTCAGCCGGGCCTTCCGTACCGCCTACGGCCTCTCCCCTAGCGAATGGCGCAGCCTGCGCACCTCCGTCGAAGGCGCCGACGCACCGAAGCCGGACGTCCCGCCGGTGGTCGCTCCCCCCGCCACCGAACACGAGTAGCCGCCCGTGCCCGGCCCTGCTTGCACGGCCACGGCCGATCACTGTGGCTGTACCCGGCTGCGGGCTGACGGCGCGCTGTTCAGCGGGTAAGGTGCCCGCTCGGAACGGTCAGAGGCCGGTCATGCGCCCGAGGCGGCGGTGCCCCGGTCCAGCGGCCGCGGTACCGACGGGACCGCTGGCGGGCCACCGTACGCGATGCACCGGAAGAACCCCCCAACTCATCTCAGGCCGTCATGGCCATCTCAGCAGGAGGCCGTGTGACGGACACGTTCCCGTCGTCGGATCAGCAGCCGGTCCTGGACCGTCCCTCCCAGGTGTTCGTGGCCAGGCACACCTGTCCGCCCGCAACGGAGGACCCGAGCCCGGACCTGGAGGGGGCGCGACTGGCCCTGGCCCAACTGCAGGGCGAAGAGCGCGTTCACGACGACGGGGTCACATCGGCGGAGTGGTTCGCGCTCCCGGGCGGGCCGACCGGGCATGTGCGGGTGCAGGTGGTCAAGCCCGTCGGCAGCGTCGGCGAGGCCGCCCGGACGCGGTGCAGCGAACGTGCCGAGAAGCTCATGACCCGTACCTGCGACTTCTCGGGGGCGGCCGGGGCGTCGAGCCCGAACCGCTTCAGGAGCAGCAGCAACCGCTCCTCGACCTGCCCCGCCCAGCGCGTGGGATGTTTCGTCTCGATGGCCAGCTCCACCCGCCGCCCGGCGTCGGCGACGAGCCCCAGCAGCCGCTCCAGGGTGAGGACGGAGGTCTCGGCCGGGTCCTCCGGACGGTGCTCCCAGTCGGGCTCCTCGTCCCGGTGACGCGGGGAGCCGCGGTGCTTCCAGGAACCGAAGTCCAGGGCGGCGAGGTCGGCGAGCTCCAGCGCGGAGACCGCGCCGCGACCGTTGGACGTACGGTCGACGCGGCGGTCGTGGACGCAGACGAGATGGCCGTCCGCGGTCAGGCGGACATCGCACTCGAGGGCGTCCGCCCCGTCCTCGATCGCCTTCTTGTACGCGGCCAGGGTGTGCTCGGGGGCGTCCTCGGAGGCACCACGGTGGGCGACGACCTGGATCCGGTGCTGTCGTGCGTGGGTCACCGCGTCATGGTGCCACCGGGAGGGGGTGGTCGTCGGCTCGGAGGCGCCCCCGCGGCGGTGGGAAGACATCCCTTTTGTCAGAGAGGTTCTATATAAAGGAGAATCGGACACCCACAGCAACCGCTTATGGTGCCCTGACAGCCTGTGGGAAAAGCTGACGGCATACAAAAGCACAAGCGAGCACATGCACAGCTGCATCGCCAGAACAACAGCCGTGGACCGAGGAGAAAAGCTGTGAGCACCGAGAACGAGGGCACTGCGGTACCCCCGGCCCCGTCTGCACCCCCCGTGCCGGTGGACACCCCCGCAGCCTCCCCGCAGCCGGCCCCGCCCGCCGCCGACGCGCCGACGACCCCGATCCCGGCCGCGCCGCCGGCGCCCGGGGCCCCGGCGCCCGGAGCCCCTGCCCAAGGGGCGCCCGCATACGCGTCGGCGACCCCCGAGGGCGGCTCCTCGAACCCGCACCCCGGACCCGCGGCCTCCGGCTCCGCACCCGAGGGCGGCTGGCCACCCCCGCCGCCGCCCACCCCGGCGTACGCCGCCGGCAGCGGCGGAGCGGGTGACGGCTCCGGCTGGGGATCCTCGTACCAGCAGCCCGCACCGAAGCCCGGCCGCCGGCGCGGCGGTCTGCTCGCCGCGGTCCTGGTGGCCGCGCTGGTCGCGGGCGGTCTGGGCGGCGGACTCGGCTACACGCTCGCCAAGAACGAGGACGACACCAGCTCCACCACCGTCTCCGCGTCCGACAGCGGCGGCGACCTCAAGCGCGACGCCGGTACGGTCGCGGCCGTGACCGCGAAGGCGCTGCCGAGCACGGTCACCATAGAAGCCGAGAGCAGCAGTGGCGAGGGCGGCACGGGCACCGGCTTCGTCTTCGACACCGAGGGCCACATCGTCACCAACAACCATGTGGTGGCGGACGCGGTCGACGGCGGCAAGCTCACAGCCACCTTCCCGAACGGCAAGAAGTACGACGCTCAGGTCGTCGGCAACGCACAGGGCTACGACGTGGCGGTCATCAAGCTCGAGGACGCCCCCTCGGGCCTCAAGCCGCTCACCCTGGGCGACTCCGACAAGGTGGCCGTCGGCGACTCGACGATCGCCATCGGCGCCCCCTTCGGCCTGTCCAACACGGTGACCACGGGCATCATCAGCGCCAAGAACCGCCCGGTGGCCTCCAGCGACGGCACCGGCAGCCAGGCGTCGTACATGAGCGCGCTGCAGACCGACGCCTCGATCAACCCCGGCAACTCCGGCGGCCCGCTGCTGGACGCGCAGGGCAATGTCATCGGCATCAACTCCGCGATCCAGTCCAGCAGCAACGGCGGGTTCGGCACCGGCCAGTCCGGCTCCATCGGCCTGGGCTTCGCCATCCCCATCAACCAGGCCAAGTACGTCGCCCAGGAGCTGATCAAGACCGGCAAGCCGGTGTACGCGAAGATCGGCGCTTCCGTCTCCCTGGAGGACTCGGGCGACGGCGCGAAGATCACCGACACGGGCGCCGGCGGCTCCGACCCCGTCGAGGCGGGCGGCCCCGCGGACGAGGCGGGCCTGAGGCCCGGCGACGTCATCACCAAGCTCGACGACACGGTGATCGACAGCGGCCCCACCCTGATCGGCGAGATCTGGACCCACAAGCCCGGCGACAAGGTCACGATCACCTACGAGCGCGATGGCAGGACCGACACCGTCGAACTCACCCTGGGCTCCCGAGTCGGCGACAACTGACCCACCCGGCGCGCGTGCCAACCGGTTACTCTTGTCCCGCGCTGCCTGTGATCGGCGGCGCGGGGTGGGTTGCCCGAGCGGCCTAAGGGAACGGTCTTGAAAACCGTCGTGGCAGCGATGTCACCGTGGGTTCAAATCCCACACCCACCGCAGCAGGTCAGCTTATGTGCTGGTCAGAAGGGGTGCCCCGGTCTCCGGAGCACCCCTTTCGCGTACAGGCTGTCTCACCTCTTCTCGCCCGTATCCCACCGTTGACCAGTGCGTATGGGCCATCCGTGGGCCAGGATCAGGGCTGTTCACCTTCGTCGAGCGCGCGGGCGATCAGGTTGTTGGAGTGCTGCTGACCGCCCTTGAGGATCTTGGCGTAGAAGCGGTACAGCACGGCGATGCTGTGGCCGGCACGTGCGGCAACCTCCGCGGGGTCCACCCCCGATTTGATCCAGAGAGACACCCCGGCGTGCCGCAGGGAGTACGGCACCGCGGCCAAGGGGGAATCGACCTCACCCGGGGTCAGCACGGCCTCCCGCGCTCTGTCCCAGAGGTCGCAGTACTCCGTGGAGGCGACCCGGCCGCCCCGTGCCGCGCGGAAGAGCCGACCGTCGTCTGCGGTGCCGTATCGGGCAATGTGCTCGCGGAGCAGGTGCACGAGTACGGGCGGGATGGGCACGGTTCGCGTGGCGCCGCTCTTTCGGCGCTTGAGCCCTCGCTTCTCGTACGACGTGCCCTCGTCAGTCCAGCCCCCACCGACCTCGGGACGGCTCTCTCCCAAGAGCAGCTCACCCCATTCCTTCACGGAGTCTGGGGAGTTTGGCGGCAAGGTGCAGTCCGACTCCTTGAGCGCCACGATCTCGCCGGGCCGCATGGCGGCGTAGTAGAGGCACCCGAAGAACGCGTGGAGGTGCGCGCCTCGCGGGCCGGCGTCGCGGACGGCCCCGAGTAGGGCCCGCGCCACGTCGGGTCCTGGCACGAACCGGAAGTCAATCTCGTCGTCGCTCTCGGGTGGTGTCCAGTCGACGCGAGGCAAGGGGTTCGCGCTGAGCAGCCCCTTTTCGTCCACGGTGTAGCGCAGCATGTTGCTCAGTACCATGCGCTTTCGCCGAACCGTATTCTCGGCCGCCCTCTTCCCGTCCAGCCGGAACGAGAGAGCTTCCAGGGCGGGCCGCAGAAGCGCGGGGTCCTCCAACTCCTTGACCTTGCGCGAATGCGCAGCGATCCAGTCGAGTGCGGCGCGGATATCGGTCGGTGGCTCCTCGACTACGTGGCGTGGCGCCCAACCCCCTTCCGGGGTCCTGACCGCGCGGAAGGCCCACTGATACAGGGCCGCGCGCAGTACGGCCGGGCGGGGCGCACCGCGCTTGCTGGTGACGAACGCTGGCGTCACCACGGCGAGCGATTCCGCGATGCTCGCCCGGTGCTTGGCGGCGGCGCGCGGCCACTTCATGAGCACGTACTGCGTGGCGTGCTCGTACCAAGAAGGGGACGTTCGCGCCATCAACTCGGCTGCCGGGAGGCCGGTCTCCTCGTCGAATTGCTGGTGGTTGCGGAGCGCCGCCATCAGCTCTGCCCGACGTCCGTCTGCCTGCGGCTTGAGCTTGAAACTCCGGGAGTGAGGGCGTTCGCCGACCCGCCATCGAAGCTCCCACGGCTTCGGACGCCCGGCGCGCTTGCGGATGGACCAGATATCGACGTCGTACGTGAGCATGTCTCTCCAGGCAGAAGAAGGGGCCCGCGCTGAGCGCGGGCCCCGGTGGATTGATCGGATCTACGCAGCGTGCTGCTCGCACCGCTCCCACCACGCGTCCAAGTCGGCGCGGCTGACGCGGACTTGGCCGTTGGGGAGCTTGCGAAGGCGGGGAGCCTGGCCGCGGGCGCGCATGCGGTAGAAGGCGGCGCGGCTCATGCCGATTTCGTCGAGCACTTCGGGGAGTTTGAGCATCTTCGGGCGAGCCATCGTTGCGACTCCTCGTTTCGGGCCTTCTGGGGAATCCGCAACATCCGCCACGCCGCAACATTGCTGGTCAGCGGCTTGAATCTGTGGCGGATGCCGATTGTGTTGCGGATAGGTGCCGCCGCGCGCGGGCACAGCGGCACCTATGGGGTTCGGCTGGTCAGCCGACGCTGCGCAGGGCGCGTGTGCCGGTTTCTGTGAACATGTGGCGGCTCTCAGAAGGGGTATCCGCCACAGATTCACCGCCGTTGACCTGCGGTGTTGCGGCTGTTGCGGCTGTTGCGGATTCTCCGGGGGGAGGGGGGCAGTAGCGGGCCCAGGCGTCGCTCAGGTCTTCCGCGTAGTAGCCCTTCGGGGTGCCGCTGCCGACCCGGATGCCCTTGGGGCGAATGGGGGTGTTGTCCGGGCGGACGTACTGGCTGAGGATCTTGGACAGCCTGCGGGCGGTGAGCGGCTTGCTGGTCTGTCCGTCGTCGCTCAGGTCGGCCCACGGGGCGTCATCGAGCCCGAGGAGGACTTCGAGGATGGCGGCGGTGGGCATCCGGTCGGCGCCGCAGAACACGCGGTCGCGCAGATCGGTCAGCAACCGCACCCCGAGGGAGGCTTCGTCGCCTTCCTGAGCGGCCTTGATGAGCGCGACGCAGGCGGCGCGGGCCCGCTCGGGCCAGTGCCCGCCGGCCGCGTCAGCGACAGCGAGGAGCGGCTCCCACACATCCGCGGGCCGGTCCGAGACACCCTCGGGCATCTCCGGCCACGCCTCCGAGACCTGTTCGTGGATGGTGGCGGTCCAGTCGGCGAGCCGGTCGCGCAGGGTGTGGCCCTGCTTCTCGTGGACGCGTCGCCGGTACGGTTCGCACTTCTCGTTGGGGGCCTTCTTGCGCATCCGGATGATGACGGAGCGGGTCAGGATCGTGTCCGGCAGGGAGCCGAGCCCGGCCATGGCGACCGCGCAGAACGAGGAGAACCATTCGGTGGTCTGGTTGGAGCCGTCGCCGACGCAGCGCAGGGACTTGGCGCCGCGCCGGTAGCCGGAGTTCAGGAACCCGCGAACCTCTTCGTTGCCTCCGGCCTTGGGACCAAAGACGGTGTCGATCTCGTCGAAGAGGATCGTGGGGGTTCCCCCGTCGGCCGCCACAAGTCGGAACAGGGCGTTCGCGGAGGCGTTGACCGTGGTCGCCGCGCGCGGGGTGAGGGTTTCCACGATCTCCAGGGCCCGCGACTTGCCCGACCCCGGCTCGGGGCTCAGGAAGGCCAGGCGGGCTGTGCCGTCGAGCGCGTCCATGAGGTGGGCGTGTGCGTCCCACAGCGTGACCGCGACATAGGCGTGCTTGGTGGGGAAGACGTTGAAGCGGCGGTGGAACGCTTCGACCTCATCGAGCAGGGCCGCGCCGTCGATGGACGACTCGGATGCGTTGGTGCTGGTCATGCGGCGTTCCTCCTTTCCTGGGTGGTGCGGAGCCGGCATTCGTCGCGGTGGGCTTCGTGGTCGGCGATCAGGGCCAGTACCTTGCGGTGGCTGACGGCGCTGCGGTCCCGGCCGCACAGGCACGTCGACGTGGCCGTCGGTGTGGCGCCGCGCGGTGCGCGGATGTGCAGCCAGGCCACCGGGAAGCGCCCGTCACCGGCAGGTGGTGCGCTGGGGTTCTGGTCGGGGGGAAGGGCTGAAAGGACGGCCTGACGGCCGTCGTCCTTCGTGCCACGGCCTTCGTCCGGGGAGGCCGAAGACAGGCGCGATCGGCCTGACGCAGGCAGGTGAGGCTTTTCAGGCGGGGGCTGGGGGCTCATGCGGCCTCCCTGGGGCGGGCGGTGCGAATCGACCAGTCCAGGGCGCTGCGGATGGTGGTGCGGCACTCGGCCGGGGACAGTCCGGCCGCCTCACCGGCCGCCTGAAAAGCCTCCTCCACCGCGTCCAGGGTGATCTCGCCCCAGGCGACGAACCGCCCCAGGGCGCGGGCGCCCGCCAGCAGCCGGTTGTTCCGGCCCCCCTCCGGTCCCCCACCCTCCGGGGTACTGCTGACGGCGGCCGTCTCGCGCTCCAGCGCCACTGTGGCGCGCCGGGTGGCCTCCCCCGGGATCAGCAGCGGGGCGGGCGTCGCCAGGGGCGCGGGCGGGGTCTGGAGGTGGTGCAGCAGCCACACGGGCAGGGCGGCCACGGGCGTCTCGTCGGCTACCTCGTAGGCGCCCTGTGGGGTGACGCTGCCCGCGGCGACGACGTTGCCGCCCCACGCGCGGGTGTCGACGTACGGGGCCAGGGTGCGGGCGGTGTTGTGCAGGTGGATGCCCGCCGGGGCGGTGAAGTACAGGTGCAGGCCGCCGGAGGGCGTCCGCACCGTGTAGGTAGTCGGCCACGACTCGCCGGCGCGCTCGCAGAGCGCCAAGAAGGACGTCGCGCCGCAAGGCGCGGCCGAACTGCCCTTCCCGTCTTTCTCCTTGGGCACGTCCAGGTCGACGACGACCAGGCCGGAGGGGCCCGGGGCGATGCCGACGTTGAACGCGCCCGCAGACCAGGCGGCGCGAATGCGGTCGGGGTCGGTGGTGGCGCGCTGTTCCCACTTCACGTGGCCGTCGGCGCACTCGCCGGTGTGGGGGCAGGCGTTTTCGCCGTGCAGGGCGGATGCCTTGCCGCCGGGCCGGAGCGGGTGGACGCGCCAGTCACGCTCAGCGGCGTCCAGCGCTGCGGTCAGCAGCGCGGCGGGGTTGGGTTGGGGCATGCTGGAGGTCTCCAGTTTCTGTTGGAAGTGGCTGGAAGACCGGGGCGGGCGCGAATCTTTGGCGAGAGGGCGCCCGCCCCGGGCGTCTCTACTGGCCGAGGGCGAGGGGAAGTTCCTCGCCGGTGATGGCCTCGGTGACCATGGCGATCAGGTCGCGGGCGGCGGGCGGGGTGACGGCGTTGCCGAGCATGAGCACCTTGGTGCGCTTGCTGGTGGCGATCAGCCGGTAGGTATCGGGGAAGGCCATGGCGGCGGCGTACTCGTGCGGCTCCAGCATGCGGAAGCGGCATTCGTCCACCGACGCCACAGCGCCGCCGTACAGGGCGCCGTGCCGTTCCACTGTGGTCACTGTCGGCAGCGGCCGGGCCGCGGGGCGGGCGGTGCCGTTGCCGTAGTAGGGCACCACCAGGTCGGGGGCGGTGACGATGCCGTGGTGGTTGCCGCCTGCGGTGACGGTGGCCAGCGGCCTGGTGATGGCGCGGTGGGAGGAGCCCCCGCCCCGCAGCTCCACCACATACGGCGGCAGCGCCAGCCCGGTCTCGTTGCGGGTGGTCACCGTGCGCAGGGGCGCCGTGACGGGGGCAGCCTTCTTGCCGTCGCGGCCCTCCACCGGCACCGCGAGCGGTTGGGCGAACGCCGTGAACCCGGCGCGGATGCGGCGCATGGTGTCCGCCGCGAGCGCGTCGGTTCCGACGCGCTCGCCGATCAGCGGGGCAGGCAGCGTCCAGTCGATGACCTCGGCGGCGGGGCGCACGGCCGGCTCAACCACCTGGTTCCGGCACTCCACGCGCGGGCAGCGCCATAGGTATTGGGCGCGCGTGCCGTAGCGGCCCCACGGGCGGGTGGGGCTGCACATCTTCGTCTGCTTCCACCCCTGGATGGCCCGGATGCGGCCGTGCTGCGGGCAGTCGGCCTGCGGGCGGGTCCACTTGTCGAAGTTCGGCATGCGCTCGCCCTTGCGCCACAGCACCACGTACATCCGGTCGCGGGACTGCGGGGCGGGCGGGCCGTAGGCGGCGGCGTGCATGGAGTTCATCCACACGATGCGGTGCTCATATCCCCAGGCGTGCAGGGTGCGCAGCCACGCGTCGAACACCGCGCCCGGAGCCTCTTCGGGGCCCCACCAGTAGGCGTCCACCACGTTCTCCACGACGATGGCGCGGTAGCGGTGCACTTCGGCGAAGCGGGGCACGTCGTGCATGGTGGCCCGGGAGCGGATGGCGGCCTCGTCCACGCCGCTGGTGGCGAACAGGCCGTCGGTGTGCTCGCCGTGGCCGCGCCTGCGTCCCTTGGCGATGGAGTGGTTGGTGCACTCCGGGGAGGCCCACAGGATGTCGGTGGCGGGGTAGCGGCGCGGCTCGACCTGGGAGAGGTCGGCGCAGTCGTGGTCGGTGTCGGGGTGGTTGGCCTGGTGGGTGTCGATGGCGTGCCGGGCGTGGTTGGCGGCCATCCGCACCGTCACTCCGGGCACCGTGATGGCGCCGGTGGACGAGCCCCCGGCGCCGCAGAACAGATCGGTCAGGGTCAGCAACTCAAGGCTCCGGTTTCTGTGGGAAGTGGCTGGAAGACCGGGGCGGGCGCGAATCCTTGGCGAGAGGACGCCCGCCCCGGGCACGGTCAGAACGGCGGCTTCGGGCTGTTGCCGTCGGTGTTCCACGGGTCGTCCGACGGGGCGCCGCCGTTCCCGTTGCCGTTGCTCCGCTTGGCGTTGATCGTGACGGTGGTGAAGCGCAGGCTCGCGCCGATGTCGTCGACCTCCACGGCGAGCATCGAGCGGTTCTCGCCCTCCGGGGTCTTCCAGTCGTGCTGCCGGATGCGACCAGACAGCACCACTCGCGAGCCCTTGCCCAGCGACTCGGCGACGTGTTCGGCGAGCGCGCGCCAGGCGGCGCAGCGGAAGAACGTCGACGTGCCGTCCTTCCACTGGTTCGCCTCGCGGTCGAAGGTGCGCGGGGTGGAGGCGACGGTGAACTTCGCCAGGGCCTGGCCGGAGTCGGTGAACTTAAGTTCCGGGTCGGCGGTCAGGTTGCCGATGATGGTGATCGGGGTCTCTCCGAACGACATGGTCACTCGCTTTCGGGTGTGGTGGGCCGGTGGTCGGCGGTGAAGTAGAGGCGGGTGCGCTTGTCGTCGCGGGTGGGGTACTGGCGTGCAGGGCCGGTGTCGAACGCGTCAGCCAGGGTCTGGCTGACGCGTTCGGCGTCGTCCGGCTCGCAGATGACTCGGATCTCGAACACGACGCTCCTTTTCCAGGTCAGCGCTTGGAGCTGAAGAGCCTGAGGGCGATGCCGCACACGCCGATGGGTCCGGCGACGTGTGCGATGACGGTCGCGGTGTGGGCGGCGATGTTGAGCAGCCAGGCCAGGGCGGCGACCAGTCCCCAGCCGCCGCCGACGACCGCGCCGGCGATGGCGAACGGGTACAGCAAGCGCCGCCACGGGAAGTCGGTACCGCCGGTGCCGTTGATGTTCGCCAAAACGGGATCTCCTTGTCTCTCGGGGCGGTGCGGGGCGGCCGGGCGGCCTGTCCAGTCCTCGCTCACCGCACCGGGGCGGGTGGGCGAGGACTGGACGGAGCGTCCGGAGACGAGCACGAGAAAGGGCCCGCACCTTCCGTAGGTGCGGGCCCTCAGTGACAGGCATGCGTCAGAGATCGGAGGGGAGTTTCTCTCCGGTCTCTGCGTCGTATGCGATACCGGTCGGGGACAGACGGACGGCTCGGGATTCTGCCCGGGAGCCTTCCTTCCAGGTCTTTCCGCCGACCGCTATCCGCACCGTCACGTCGGCGAGGGGGTCTTCGACTGGCAGGGAGACCTCAGGTGCCTTCGGGAACCAACGATCATCCCCGCGCGTGGTGTAGGCGCTTTGCCCTGACGCGTCGATCCGCAGGTACTTGGCGTTGCGGTCGGCGTATGAGCGGAGCTCCACGATGACGCGGTCGCGGTCGCTGTTCCAGTGCGCCACCAGGTCGGCTTCGACGCCGTCGAGGCGAAGTGCCGCTCCCGACCGCCCCTTGTAAGCGGCGGCTTTCACCTGGCGGTCCTGGCGGTCCTGCTCGTTCGCCGCGTATTGCCACACACCCGCAGCGGCGATGGCCAGGGTTGCGATTGCGGCGACGTAGGGCCAGGTGCGCCGACGCGGCGGCGAGGGTGGTTCGTCGTCAACCATCAGTGCGGCGATGGGCGGTTGGGGCCCGCTGTGCCATGCCGGTGACGAACTGGTCTCGGTCTTCTCGAACCACTCCACGTCGTCGTTGCCCATACGGGCGACGGTAGCGCGCAGTTGCGCCGCCTGTCCGGCGTCGCCGCGCAGATCTGCCACCTGGGCCCGGGTCTCCAACCAGGCAAGGGCCTGAGTGGAGTTGATCCCGTGTGCATTGATGTCCTCGCGCTCGCAGATGGCTGCCAGCTGAGCGGCTTCGTCGAACCGGCCTTCCATCGCGGTCTCGAGGACCGTCTCATGCCGGGCAATGTCAGCCTGCCAGCCGTCGACGACGTTCGGGGGCATGTCCCAGTCCCAATCGCCGTCCCCATCACCGCCGCTGGCAACTGGTGCCAGCAAAGCCCCGCTCCGCGGCTCGGGCTCACTGTCCTTGTCAGCCTCTGTAGCCCTCGTGGCGGGTTCCTGTTCGACGGCCACCGGCGCCTGCTGTGCCTTGCGGCGGCGCGAGGAGGTGTCCGTGAGGTGGACCTCCTCCTCACTGAGGACGGTTTTCACGACGTCGACGTAGTCGGGGCCGACCTTCCACACGGCCGTTCCCGGATCCAGCGACGGGATCAGGTCGACGGCCCACGCGGGCAGACCGAGCAGCGCGCCGACGATGGCCGCCTCTTCCGGGTTCAGCCGTCCGACGTGGGCGATCTCGCACAGGCGCGCCAGGTCCTGCGCTTTACCGTCCCCGAGGTCGGACAGCGTGTGCATCACCACGTCCAGGGACAACCCCGCCTTGCGCGAGTTCTTCAGTTGCCGTTGGATCAACTCGCTCGTGGCTGGGGACAGCAGGATCTGCCACGCCTCCTCCAGCACCAGGTGCCGGTGCACCGCGGTCGACTGCCGGAGCCATACGCGTTCTGCCCAGCACGAGACGGCGGCCATCAGCGACGGGATCGCGGGGCTGTTGCGATCCAGGCCGGTGAAGTCGAAGCTCAGGATGGGCAGGTCCGTCTCGGGCAGACTCGCGTCTTGGCCGTCGAACAGCCCGCGCAGCGAACCCTCGGTGTAGCGGGACAGGGCGATCGCGGCGCCCTCGCCCCACTCGGTGAGCTTCGCGGCTGGCCACCGGCCGTCCTCGGGGCGGACCAGGGAGTCGACCAGCCCGTTGAGCGACGTTGCCTTCGGGTGGGTCAGGGCGTGCTGCAAGGCGTGGGCGGCCTGGTGGGTGAGTGCGCCAGGCTCAACAGCGTTAATCAGGGACCGGATGAGCTGTTCACGGACCTCGGGCGGGAACAGCTCGCTGCACGGGTTGAGGGTGAAGGCGCCGGCCTCGATGACCCGACCCCCCAGGGAACGTACGAGCGGTGCCCATTCACCAGCGTCGTCCTCCCCGAAGGAGTCGATGACGACGGCCTGGTGCTGGTGGTGGAGGATCTCGCGCCGAATCCGTGCCTTTGCGGTTGTGCTCTTGCCAGACCCGAGGCCGCCCAGGGCGAGGCTGTTCGTCGATGGCAGCACCGCGGCCTCGGTCAGGACGGGGGAGAGGTGGACGGGCCGCCCATCGAGCAGGGACCGCCCGAGCGGGATGCCGGGGAAGCGGGTGCTGGATGCGACCAGGGGCGCCGTGATCGCAGCGTGGGTGGAGGGTAGGCGAATCATCAGAGGATCGCCCCTTTCCTGGTGGAGGCTCCGTGCGGGGTGGTCATCACGTGAGCGCGGTGCTGCTGACCGGCGAGCCAGTTGAGATGAATGCGGTGCCGGTCGGCCGCGAGGGAGGCCTGCCAGCGGGCGTCGGTGACGGTCTCGGGGCTGTCGCCCCACACCGTCAGGTAGGCGTCGACGTCCACGAGGGTCGCCCCCTGGACGAGCGCGCCGTGCGTCGCTCCGCTGGCGATGTCGTTGCTGTCCTGCTTGACCTTGTCGGCGGTGAATGCCTCGCTCGCGGCGCGCTGCCACTTGGCAGACCGGCGGGACTGGCCCGCTGGCAACGGCCGGTACAGGACGGCCAGTGACCGGTCTGCGCCCTGGCCCAGAAGCAGCTTGGGCATGAGGTCGCCGTCCGTCTCCTCGGGCCAGGCGGTGATCCGGGCGGTCGTGGCGTAACGGCCGTCGTCCAGAGCGGCCCAGCCCGGGCTGCGACCGGTCACCGCAGGAATGGGCTCGGAGGTGGCCTGGGTCAGGACACCGAGCGAGGCGAACTCGCTCTCCAGGGTGTCGATGATCCGGGCGGGTTGGCCGACCAGTCCCTTGGGGACGTGGACGGAGATGGTCTGGGTGTGGGCGGTGTAGTCGCCGACGGCGGCGTGGTGCGTGACGTGCACCTGGATACCCGCGCTGCGGGCCTGGCCGCCGGCGAACGCCAGCGCGCGACTGAACGCGGCGTGAAAGGCGGCCCGGCGCTGCGGGTCCTGCATGGTGCCGTGCTCCGGGTACAGCGCCCAAGTCACGGTCGCTCCGGACTGGGCAACCATCGAGGCGGGCACGGTGCGCTCGCGCAGGTGCCGGTATCCGACAGTCGCCCAGCGGGCGATCGAGCGCGGCCCGGGCGCCACATTGAGCAGTGCCGAGGCCGCGCCCACCGCGCCGAAGGCCCACGCGGGCGGCGGGGTGATCACCGCCGACATGAGGACAGCGCCCCCGACCCCGGCGTTCACCTTCGTCAGCAAGGTCTCGACAGGGCTGAGTCCGCGCTGGAGAGCGGGAATGCGATAGCCGGGGGTCAGGGAGTACACGGTCTTCCTCCTTATGGGTTGCTCGGCTGGTTGGTCGTCGGCCGGGGGGTCGGCCTGGGGGCGGGACTGGGTGTCGGTGTCGGTGACTGGCCAGCAGTCCGCGCCTGCCGTCGTGCCGCACTGATCTGCGCCCTGCGGGCTCCACCTTCGGTCGCGTCCCGTTGGGCGTTCGCAACGGCGGACTCGTCGGTGAGCCGTCCAGGCCGCTTGTCCTGCTTGATGCCGTAGGCGGCGTACAGGACGCCGCGGTCCTGGGACATGGCGCGGCGCGGGGTGTCCACCGTGCGCGGACCCCTCGGGGTGTTCTCCTGCTCGTAGAACTCCGGCGCCCCGGCCCGGACCACCGCCCGCGCCAGCGGGTTGCTGGTCCTGCTTTCCACCAGGGCCCGGGCGGCGCCGGCCACCTTGGGCCCGAAGTAGGGCACACCGTGGAAGATCATCCGCAGCATCAGGACGTCCGCAGCGATGAGCAGGACGGTGTCCACCACGAGCGAGCCGTGAGCGAACTCCACGAACGGACTGATTAGCAGCAGTGCGAACGGGGCGAGCATCAGTCCCAGCAGCCGCATCGCCCAGGCCTTGACCGCGCTCGTATCGCCCCCGCGGGCCAGGGAGGCCAGCACCAGGGGGGCGATGCACACGAACGCGAGGATGCCGAGCTGGCGCGTCATGAACACCAGCGCGGCGAAGGCGAGGGCGACAACCAGGGCGGAGATGATCAGCAGGATCGCCAGAGGGTTTCCTGCGTCGGCTCCGTGCTGGAGGTCGTCGCGGATGACGGTGAACAGGGTCGACTCGTTGCTGTTGAACGCGGCCGTGAACGCGCCGCTCACGGCCTTGTTCAGCAGCATCACGGCCCCCGGGACCGACGCCATGCATGCGACGGCCGCGAGGGTCCATCCGGTGGAGGCGCCCATCTGCTTCAGGCGCGGTGCGCCCTGCCAAGCGGTCAGGGCGCACACGACGACCACACACACGAAGATGGCGACGGCCAGATGCTGGCCAAGCCACAAGAACTGCTGGTAGAGCCAGTTGTCGGAACTCTCCGGCGCCCAGGTGTCCTTCGGCGCGACCAGATCAATGATCTTCTTGATCAGGCTGTTGGCGAGCTCCTGGACGTGGTCGGAGGCGCCATCGGTGATGCCGCCTCCACCACCCCCGATGCCCGGAGGCCCGTCCGAACCCGAGCCTGAGCCAGAGTTGTCCCTGACGCAGTACTCGTAGCCCGGCGTGCCCTTCAGGAGGTCACACGGGTCGTTGTCCGGCATGCCGCATCAGCCCTGGGGGTTGGTCACGGTGGAGAACAGGGTGTCGCCGTAGAGCGCGAGGATGACGGCGACGAACAGCGTGCCGACGGCCATCGATCCCTTCCGCAGGGCGCCCTTGGGGTCGTTGGACAGTTGGAGCAGCATGCGGACGGCGATGATGGCGATCACCGCGGCGATGCCCTTGGTGACCAGGCCACCGCCGGTGAGGCCGATGGTGTCGAAGAAGTCCTTGAATCCGCCGGACATGTCGATCGGCTTGGCGAGGTTGAACTTGGGCACGGGTCAGATCTCCTTGTTCTGGCTGGGTACGGGGCGGGCGACGGCGTACAGGTCGCGCATCATGTCGAGGGGGTCGATGCGGACCTTGGTGTCGGGCCGGGGGGCGTTGAGCATGTAGCCGCCTCCGATGTAGATGCCGACGTGGTGGATGCTCGCGGCGCTCTTGCCGTAGAACACGAGGTCGCCGGGGCGCATCTGGCCGGGCTTGACGGGCTCCGAGGCGGCGTACTGCTGAGCTGCCGTGCGGGGCAGGGCTATGCCGGCCTTCGCGTAGGCGTACAGCGTGAGCCCCGAGCAGTCGAAGCCGGTGATGGATGCTCCGGAGCGACCCCTGGGTGAGCAGCAAATCCCGGTGCTGGGACCGCTTGCGTTTCCTCCACCCCACGAATACGGGGTGCCGATCATCTCGCTTGCCGCGTTGATGGCGATGGCGGCCTGATCCGTGGTCGTGGTTTTCCCGCCGGACGGCTGTTTGGCGAGTGCCGTGATGGACCGGACGTAGTTCTCGGTTTCCTTGATCGGAGGAACGCCTCCGGCCTTGATGACCGCGTAGGGGCCTGCGTTGTAGGCGGCGAGTATGTTGCTCTGCTTGTCGCCGGGGACGTTCTTGACGTCCTTGGCTATGTCGCAGAGGTACTTGGCGGATGAGGGGATCGCGTCCTCGGGGTCCCACACGTCGCGCTTGCCGTCGCCATTGCCGTCGATTCCGTGGGTCTCCCACGTGGACGGCATGAACTGTGCGATTCCCTGCGCTCCGGCCGGTGATGTCCTGTCCGGCCCGAAATTCGACTCCTGCGTGAGAAGCGCGGCGAGCAGGTTCGGGCTGATCTCGGAGCAGGTATTTCCCGCCTCTTCGACCAGCGTTCGGTATTGGGCGGGGACGGACAGGCTGAGCGCCGCTCCCACTACGGGGTCGTCACCGGCGGCTTGCACGAGAGCGGCCACGACGACGGCCGCGGTCGCTCCCACGCCGATGGTGACGGCAGTACTGGCACGCAACGAGCCTCCTCCCTCCTTCCTGGGCTATTGATCGTCTGCACTGGTCAGGACCGTCATGAGGGACCGCCATGGCACCGACATGGGACGGTCTGGGACCGTCATGGCACCGACATGGGTGGAGCCGGGATGTCGGTGTCATGACGGTGGGCCGACGGTGGCGCGTGACGGTCACGAACCGGACATGGCGGCTGCGGTGAGATCGGCGAGCCGGTAGCCCCGGCCCTGCGCCGTCCTGCCCGCAGGCACCCCCAGCAGTCGCGAGAGCGCTTTTCCGCGTTCTACGGGATCGCTTTCCGTGATCCCGAGTGCCGGGGCCAGTTCGGCGGTGGTCATGAAGTCCGTCCCGCTGCCCCGCAAAAGTTCGATTGCCTGCTTGAGCGGGGACTCCGGAATGGCCTTCTCGCGACGGTCATACACTTCGTCGACCACCGACCAGATGAACTCATCCGAGAAATTGAAGCCACGGATGAGGGTGGAAGAGCCGTTCGCGAACAGCACGCACTGGCCCTTGATGTCCGGGTCAAGAAGCGCCGGATGGATCGGGGCGACCGTGTCGAAATACGAGTCCCCGAGGGCGACTTTTGCACTGCCCTCCGACGCCACGTACAGGCACCCCCGGTATAGGAACTGATCCCTGACCTTCACCGGAATCGCGTCCCTTGCCGGACGCTGCGTCAGCATCACCGTGGAAATCCCGGATTCCAGGGATTTCGCGACCAGGGAGCGCGACTTGTCCTCTACCCGGCGAACCTGTTCCTTCGATTCCTTGGTTCCGTTGTCGGTGTAGAAGTCGGCGGCCTCGTCGACGATGAAGAACACCGGCTTGAAGACTGGTGCGGGCTGCCGGTTGCGGATGGCGTCCTGCAACTGCGTGTACCGGCGGTCCACGCGGGCGTTCAGCTCATCGAGCATGTCCTCCAGGACGGCCGGGTCGTCGGACGCCTCGTAGCGCACGGCGAGCTTTTCGAACCTGGTCAGCCCGCACAGCTTGCCGTCGAGCAGGTACAGGTCGAAGTCGCCGTACGCGATCAGCAGGCACGTGATGAGCCCGTTGACCAGCGTCGTCTTGCCCATCTGGGTCATGCCGCCGATCAACAGGGAGGCCTTGTCGAACGTCGGCACCCCGGCGAGCCGGCCGGTGACCTCGTGTCCGAGGGGAACCCCGGCGAACGACTGGATCTCCTGCCGGGTCGGCGCCGGGAACGGGCGGCTGAACGGGGGCTCGTTCAGCACTAGAAGGCGCACGTGGCGCTCGGTCTTCCGGCTCGTCTCCAGCTTCAGGTGCAGGCGGGTGACGCCGAACATCGACGCGATGGGACCGAGCCGTTTCGCCACGTCGTCGTGGGTGCGGCCCTCCGGCACCAGGAAGTCGTAGACGGTGCCGATACCGGGCAGCGTCTCGATCCTGACGTCACCAGCGCGGACTCGTTCGTCCTTGCTGATGGCCCCAACCCGGTTGAGCACCATGGTCAGTTGCGGGTGGCTCTCGTCCCCGCTAGGGGAAGCCTCGACAAGCACCTGTGCCTCGTCGACGGGCTCGCCGGACGCCTGCGCCTCGCTGACGGCCTGGACAGGGGATTCCTGTTGCAGGGCTGTCTGTTGGGTCGGAGGGGAGGTTTCCGGTTGGCGCGCCCACAGGCGCGGGACGCCCCAACGGATCCTCCAGGCCAGGTAGCCGAGCACGACCAGCGCCCCGGCGGTGAGCAGTACCGTGGCTGGCCAGGACAGGCCCAACTTGTCCTTGATGGCGGCGAGGGCACCGAACGCGATGGCGAGACCGCCGATTGCGCCTGCCATCTGCCCGTAGGTGTCCTCACCCTGACCTTGCTGTTTCTTCCTTCCCACACCCCTCCGTTCTTCGCGATTTCGTAGGGTTCGGCTTCTGTGGTGCTCGCCGGTTCTGCGCGCCGGGTCTGCGAAGGTGCCGCTCGCCGGGGCTCACCGGGTCTGCTTCACTGGTGCGGTCGACTGCTTCCGGCAGTCGCGACGACGGCCAGCCCAATTGCCGTGGGCTGGCCGTCATTGCGTTGTGCCGGACGCTGACTTACGGCTGTGCGTCCTCCGCGTCGATCAGGGCGGCGTATGCCTTGCGCACCCGCTCTTCCTTCGCGGAGAAGCCCGCCGCGCGGTACGCGGCCAGGGCCTTGCGGTAGGACAGCGGAGGGTTATCTGAGTGGCGCAGCCATCGCAGGACGACGGTCAGTTGTTCCTCGCTGAGCGGCTCGCCCGGCTGAGGCGTTTCGACGCCGGCTACGGCCGCCACCTGGGCGAGCCCCGGCCAGTCGAGCGGGGTGTGTCCCTCACCCCGTGCGGCCGGGAGTTCCGGTGTCGGGGACACGGGTCCGACCTGCGGGGACACGGGGGACACACCCGGGGACACACCCCCGTCCGACCACTGGCCCAGCACCCGGGCGAGATCCTCATCCGAGAACAGCGCCGGAACCTCCTGCGGGAGGTCGGCCACCGGGTGCTCCGCGGTGACCTTCGTCAGCTCCTCGGCCGCCTCGTGGCGCACCCTCTGTGCCTGGCCGCGGGCCTTGTGCTCCTCGCGTTCCAAGGCGGCGGCCGTCTTCTGCCGGTCGACCTTGGCGCGGGTGACCGCGCGGCCGATGGCCACCTGGTCCCGGGTGGCGCTGCGCACGGCATTGATCTGCTTCTGCGCCTGGGGGGAAATGCGGGTGGCGTCCCGCTCGACTGCCATGATCAGCGTCGCCTTGGCGGCGGCCGGAACCGCCGCTCCGATGACCGCGACGACGGCCGTCGCGTACATCAGGCCGTGGGTGAAGAGCACGCCGACCGAGGTCACGAGGAACACCCAGCCAAGCACGGCGGGCAGCGTTCCCTTCGAGCCCTGCCGGCGGTGCGCGGTCTCCATGGCCAGCGCGTACAGCCACACCGCGTCGTAGATCCCGGCCACGGTCAGCGCGAGCGGCGCCGGGGCCTGACGGGAGAGGATCTCCCCCACCGCGT
The DNA here is from genome assembly GCF_052245645.1 of Streptomyces sp. KR55. NCBI lineage: Bacteria > Bacillati > Actinomycetota > Actinomycetes > Kitasatosporales > Streptomycetaceae > Streptomyces > Streptomyces sp. KR55. The sequence goes on from NZ_JBQQCE010000080.1 coordinate 20,357, forward strand.
ACACGGTCCAGCCCAGCGACAGGCCGGTCAGACCGACCGGCAGACTCCAGTGCACCGCCCTGCGGGCGGCTTCCTTCCACTTCACGTGATCACTCCTTGTTCTGGTCGTCGGGGTAGGCGCACAGCACGCACATGCCGAGCGAGGTCGGCAGGCAGTAGCTGTAGGTGATCCGGCACTTCGGGCAGGTGCACCGGGCGAGCATCGCCAGCGCCAGCGCTCCCCACTTGCGGGAGGTCATCGGGCGGACCGGCTTGGCCCGGTCGATGCGGTAGAGGTAGCTGACCCGCACGCCCCCGGCGCGCCGGTTGACCCGCATGACCTGCGCCGCGATCGGCTGCCCGCCGGGCCGTAAGCCCCTCGCGCGGAGTTGACGGCGAGTGGCCAGGCCGTCTGGGGCCAGGCGCCAGGGGTAGGTGGGGACGCCGTAGCGGGCGCCGGTCGGGTCGAAGCACTTGCCCCACGCGGCCGACATCAGGCCCACGTCCGCGACCGCACGTAGTCGGGAACGGGCGCGTAGGCCACCAACTCCAGCTCAGCGCCCGCGTATTCGACGGACGCCTTCAGGACGCGGGTCTGGCCGTCGCTCTGCGTGCTGTGCTTCATGGCGTCCGGGGCAATGCCCAGAGCATCCCGCCACGCCTCGAACTCGGCCAGGTCGTCGTGGAGCGCGAACTCCAACCGGTTGGGGAAGATGCCGGACAGACGCACGGCCGGTGCCGGCAGGTGCCCGAAGTCCGTGGCCAGCAGGCGCAGCACGCGCAACGGCACAGCCAGGTCGTCCAGTGTCAGACCGTCGCTCATGCCGCAACCCCCCGGCGCGCCGCGCGACGGCGGGCGGGGCGGACCAGCGGGACCACGTTGAACAGGTCCGGGTGGTCCTCGACCACCCGCGCGGCCAGGCGGATCAAGTCGTCCGGGAGCTCCCGGTACTCGGGGTCGGCGAGGATGTCACGGGCCGCGTCCAGGCGCGCCGCGCGCTCCTCGTCCGTCTCGCCCTCCACCCCGAGCCACAGCTCAACCGGGGTGCCCAGCGCCAGTTCCGCGAACTCCGCCACGGTGACGGCCTCACGGCCAGCAACGATGTTCTTCATAAGAGGTCTCTCCTCACAGTGGAACGGCCCGAACAGCGGCTCCCTGGGAGCTCCCGGAGAGCTGCGGGCCGCTGCATGTCGGCGTCTCGTGCAGTACGAGCGCTCACGGCCGCCCGGCACGCATCGCCGCGTACGGCGTCGTGTCGGGGACCGTGAGCACTGGTGCTCAGCGCGGGCTCGTCCAGCCCGCGGAACGTTCTGCGGTTTCAGATCACGCAATGCCAGTCACCGCCCCGAAGGGCGGATTCGGGCAGGTCACCCGGCCCGACATGGGCGGTCGGGGTGGTGACCTGCACCCATCGACCGCCCGTGTTCAGGCGGCTGGGTCGGCACTCTGTTGAGTTCGTGTCAGCGCTGGATCCGGTCCGTGCTTCCGGGCGCTGGGGCGTCGAAGGCAGCCCAAAGAGGGCCCCTTTCGCTCGCTGTCCTGGGACTGCGAGCGGCCTGGGATGACGATGGCACGCAGTCCCAGGACTGTCAACAGTCCTGGGACTATGCTTCACTGGGACGCATCGGAGGGAGTTCGGCTGTGGCACCCAAGTGGCGCGAGCTGGCGGATCGGCTTGCGGAACAAATCAGAAGCGGCGAGTACGCGCCGGGGGCCCAGTTGCCCCAGATCAGAGACCTTGTCGAGGCTGGGGAAGGCTCCAAGTCCACGGTCCATCAGGCGTACAAAGCGCTTGAAGCCGAAGGGCTGGTGACGTCGTCACGCGGGCACGGCACGGTCGTGCGCCCACGCACCCCGCTCAAGCGGCTCGGTATCGCCCGGTACGACAAGGTGAAGTGGCGTGACGGGGATGAGGTCGCGTTCATCGCGGACCGTGTCGCGTCGGGGCGGGCGTACAAGCGCAACGAGCAGACGCAGACCGTGAGCCGTGTCGAGGCGAGTGCTCTCGTCGCCGAGGGGCTCGGTGTCCCGGTCGGCTCAGAGGTGTACGCACGGGCCCGCCTCGTGAAGGAAGGCGCCCAACCGACCCACACCCTGACCAGCTACTACCGACCCGAACATGTCGAGGGGACCCGCCTTGTCGACCCGACGCCGGGTCCCGCCGGCCGCGGCGGCGGATACCGAGTGCTGTACGACGCCGGATACGAGATCGACCACATGAGGGAGGCTCTGTTCGCCCGCGTCCCCACAGCAGACGAGGTGAAGCTTCTACAGCTTCCCGTTGGTGAACCCGTGATGGAGCTTCATCGAACCACCTACACGGCAGATGGCACGGTGGTTGAGTTCGCAGTCGGCATCCACTCGGCCTCCCGGTTCGCGTGGGAGTACGAGTTCAAGGTTCCCGATTCCGCCCGCGACAAGGACAAGGAAGGTTCGCCGTGATCTCCGTACAGGACTGGGAGGATGCTCAGCTTCTGTGGGACTACCAGCAGATGCACCACGAACCGCGCCCCTGCTCGGTCGGAATCGGTCTAGGCAGTCACGACCTGGGGGTGGCTGACACCACCGTCGACCTGTACCGGCGCGGCATGATGCCACTGATCGTCTTCACAGGGGCGACCAGTCGGACCACTAAGGACCGCATGCCGCGCGGTGAAGCCGAGCACTACCGGGACCGTGCGCTTGAGCTGGGCGTTCCGGCGGAAGTCGTCCTTGTCGAGCCTCACGCTCGGAACACTGGCCAGAACATCACGCTGTCCCGCGCGCTTCTCGAAGAGCGGGGGATCGAGGTGACCTCCGTGCTTCTCGTCAGCAAGCCGTACGAGGAACGGCGGTCCTATGCGACCGCCCGCAAGCTGTGGCCAGAGGTGGAGTTCATTAGCGCTTCCACCCCCATGACGCTCCCCCAATACGTCGACTCGATCCGGGACGCACGCCTTGTCATCGACATGCTTGTCGGGTCACTGCAGCGTCTGCTGATCTACCCCGCTCAGGGCTTCATGATCTCGCAGGAAGTACCAAGCGACGTGATCCGAGCGTACGAGCGGCTCGCGGCGCGCGGCTTCACAAGCCGCATCGTTGCCGAGAGCGTGGGAAGTGCGCCTGGCACGAGGGTGTAGCCCGTTCCGCCTGTACGGACTGCCACACATCCATACAGGTCAACTTCCCTGTATGCCAACCCGTACGCCAACAGCAGCAGACAACCACGGCCAACCGAGACCACCCAGAGACCACCGGATCAGGCCGCTTGCCCTCCAGGCACGGCCTGAAAAGCGGAAGGTCGAGACGGTCTCGACGACGGCCCCAGCCACAACCGCCCGCCAGGGCAAAACGCCCCGCCGAAGATCTTCGGCGGGGCGTTTTCGCATAGCCGTGTCCGCGGCCGTTCGACACCGTGGTGCGGTTCGGCGGCTCACCGAAATGGTCAAGACGCCCGGGACGAAGGTCCGGGGATGCTGACGCTGTTGCGGACCTTCTGATGCGTCTGGTTCACGTTCTTCTCGTCCGCCGCAGAATCAATGGTCAGGACCTTAACGACATGGGTGTCATTGCTGATGAGGCGAATGAAACCAACCGTGCTGGCGTCGGCGGGGTCTGTGACACGAGCGTCGATGGCGGGGTGGCCATCAACCGTGGTCTTCTGAATGTCGGTGGCCTTGAGGTCATCGCTGGGGTCCGCGCTGTCAAGCTGAAGGTCACTCTGAAGCAGGCCGTCGAGATCCTCCGACATGCCAGGCGCCTCATTAACGCTGACGAGGGTGGACTCATCAGCGGTAGTCACCGAATACGAGCGACCGGCGTAGTAATTGGCGTCTTCGGCGATCTCCTCAACGGCGGCCTGTCCGGGAAGCGAGAAGGTGATGCCACTCGGGGAATCGGTGGTCTTCACCCATTCCGCGGCATCGGTCTGACCATGATCGTCTTGCTCGGCCACCATCGTGGTCATGATGCCGGCAGGCGGCGTCGCCGGGGCGGCGAAGGCGCTGGTGGGCAGCAACACACCTCCTGCAGCCAGGGCAGTCGAGCCGGCAACCATCAGAAGGCGCTGCATTCCGGAGCGGTGAGCCATAAAAATCACTTCCAGCAGAAAAGAAAGGGGGAGGGTTGTCGAACGCCAAGGGCCTCGTCACATTGCGGGCCTCTGGCACTGGGCACGTGTCCCGTCGTGTCACATCGCCAGGGCTCCGGACGATGCGGGCGGTCCAGCTGTTCTGCGTGAACCCGTGTCTCAGTCAAGCCGGGCAGTCGACCCGCGTCATGCCGCGAAATCGCGTGGCACGCGAACTCGGTACTTGCCAGAAGGTAGTCGTCCTGATAGGCGAGGCGGCAAGCCGCGGCTGACTGCTCGATCAGATGCCCCAGCACTCCGGTGGCTGCGATATCAGAACACCGTGAACGACACCAGCAACCAGCCCACCAGTACGAGGAAGGGGAAAACGTGCTGGTGGTGGGGGAAATAGACCGCCGTGTGCTGGGCGTTGACCGCGGCGCCTGGGGGAAGCCGGCGGCCGATCGTGCTCAGGGGAGAGGGCAGCAGCGGCCAGGAGACGGTGCCGCCGGAGGACGGGTTGCCGAGCAGCACCATCAAGTCCCCCCCCCACGTCGGAACCATCGCCCAGCGCCCGACGAGCGCGTTGAACATCGAGAAGACCATGCCTGTAAGTCGGCGTGCCTTTCCATGGAGTGGCGAGCCCAGTTCCTGACCGCTGTGGGCCATCTCTGGGCCAAGGGGCCCTGGTCGTCGGTCGAAAGCGACTCAGGCGCAGGTCAGACCCTGTGTGGAGGCTGGCACCGCAGCGCTCTTGAAAACCGTCGTGGCGTGAGCCACCGTGGGTTCAAATCCCACACCCACCGCCAGCAGAAATGGCCCCTGACCAGGTGAATCGGTCAGGGGCCGTTCTGCTGCCCGGCGCCCGCCGCCGTTGGGGGCACGGTCGCCTCACATGAGGGCGACCAGTGCCCATGTCGTCAGCGTCGGGAGGAGTGCCGTTGCCGCGCCGAGAGGCCAGTGGATGCGGGCGGGAGGTCGGTCCTTCGGCGGATCAGGGCGTTGAGGGACCACCACAGGGCGAGAAGGCCTGACAGGAGCGGCACCAGCAGGATCAGCCAGGGCAGCATGCCGTCGTTCTCCGTGGGCTCCCGCCGGGTCACGCCCAGTGAGGCGAGGGGGAAGTTGATCGCGAACAGCAGGAGCAGCCAGAGCGGGATGACGGCGATGCAGCCCAGCACGAGATTCAGGCAGGCCTGCTTTGCCCATGCCCGGACGTTCCGCGCCCGGCCGGCGCTCGGGTGCCCGTCATGGGCACACCCTACGGGCGTGGCACATCTCATCGCCCCGGATTCAGGGTCGTACGGACCTCACTGCCGCTGCTGCGTCAACCGTGCCGCGGACGCGATCGTCGCCCGTGCCTCCCGTTCGCTGAGGCCCGTCCCCCGGGCCGCCTCGATCAGGTCCGGGACCAGTTCGGGGCCCAGGCCGTTCTCGTAGGCGCGGCATGCTGCCCAGAAGAGGCGGGTGTTGCGCTGGCCCTCGTGTGCCGCGAGGACGAACTGGACCAGCCCCTGGCCGTGTCCGGCGGTCGATGGACCCGCCGTGCGGTGGGGCGGGCGGGGCGGTGGGAGCAGGAGGCGCAGGAGGGCCGGCGGGCACGGGGCCGGCGCCAGGTGGGCGGTGCCCGGTGCGGTGCCGTACACACCGTGGTCGGTGCGCGAGCCGGGGCCGACGAGGTAGCCGCCGGCGCCCCGGACGTCGATGCCGGGGGCGAGGCGGCCGGCCGAGTTGGGGACGGCCACGTCGGGCGGTCCGGTCAGCCACAGGTGGCGGCCGCCGCTGGGCGTCAGGACGACCACCGTCGCGGGGATCGTGAACAGGTGGCGCAGGGCCAGTTCGCGCAGGGCGGCGGAGGAGTCGGTGCCCGACTTGGTGTCCAGGTCGATGCCGATCAGGTGGTGCGGGGGCAGGCCGCAGGCGATGCCGTAGCCGGTGGCCCAGGGTGCGGCGGCGAAGAGTTCGCGGATGCGGCGCGGGTCGGTCGAGGCGTCGTACACACCGTGCCCGAAGCGGCCGCATTCGCCGTGGCACACGGGGGCGGTGGGGTCGTTGCGGTGCGGGGAGCGCAGGGCCGGGAGTTTCGTCCGGGACAGGGGGATGACGGCCAGTCCGCGTTCGGCGGCTGACAGGGCGTGTGCGAGGGCCAGCGTCGTGGCCTGCCGGTCGGTGGTGGCCATGGCTTCATTTTCGTACGTACGTTCGAAGAAGGGAAGAGGGAGGGGTGCGGTGCGCCGCTCGCCGGGAGGTTGGCCGGAAATGTGGCGGAACCTTTTACCTGTTGCGGTGCTTGGGTCGGATCCGTCCATCCCGTCCTGGCCTGTGGGGTCAATGTGGCGAAAGGGGTTTATCGACTTGTCATCACGCTTGAGGGCGAATCACGGCTTCCGGGGTGGTTCGCCGGGGATTCGGTGGGCAACTCTGATCTTGCGACGTCGTGCTCACAGCACCGGGACGGTCGGCCAACTGCCCTGGTGAAAGCCGTACTTCAGCGCTCTCGGCCGCCCGGCCGGTGCGTATCTGGTTCTGGAGGAACACACATGGCAAACATCCGTACCGCCCGCGTTGTCGCCGCACTGTCCGCCCT
>NZ_JBQQCE010000800.1:0-2379 GCF_052245645.1 Streptomyces sp. KR55
GATGGGCCACCCCGGCGATGTGGGCGGGGTGCTGGCCGACCGGGTGGCGCTGCTCGACCGGCCCGCCTTCGCGGGTTTCTTCGACACGTCCGGGCAGTCGCGGCCGTTCTCGCTGAAGGCCCTCGACCACCCGGTGCGGGTGCGCATCGACCTGCCCGAGCGGGGCCACGCGGACGCCTCGCGGATGCTGGCGCGGCTGGTGCTGGCGCAGTTCACGGCGAGCGTGCCCGCACGGGAGGACCGGTCGCTGTTCGCCTGCCTGATCCTGGACGACGCGACGGGCGTGGTCACGCCGGAGGCCGTACGGGGCATCCAGCGGCTGCGGTCGGCGGGCGCGGGCGCCGTACTGACCCTGCGCACCCTCGACGACGTACCGCGCCCGCTGCGCGGCCCCCTGCTCGGCGCCACCGGATGCCGGGTGGCGCTGTCCGGCCTCACCCCCTGGGACGGGCAGGACTTCGCCGAGGTGTGGGGCAAGGAGTGGACGGAGACGCGGGACGTCACCGACCGGCAGATCATCGCCGAGACGCCGGCGGGCAAGGCCGTGCACATGCTGCGCCGGGTCATCACCGGAAAGGCGCCGACCGCGCGGGCGGTCACCGTCCGCCAGGTCGAGCGGGAGCGGTGGTCGGCGTCCGAGCTCGCGCACGGGGTGCCGCCGGGGCATGCGGTGCTGTCGCTGACGAACGTGAAGGGGGAGCACGCGCCGCCGCTGCTGGTGGATCTGCGCGACTGAGGTTTTCACGGGCACCGGGACCGTACGGTGAGGCAGAATCGACACAGGTCGTTCATACGTGGCGGCCAAAAGATCACAACGATCAGCCGATCTCCCGAACACAACCACAGACCGACCTGAAGGCCCCATGCCCCCGACGCTCGCCTCCCTCGTCCACCACTCCGCGCTCAAACTCACCGTGCGGGCGGGCGAGGACCGCCTCGACGTGCCCGTCCGCTGGGCGCACTCCAGCGAGCTCGCCGACCCCGTCCCGTACATGGAGGGCGGGGAACTGCTGCTGATCACCGCCCTGAAGCTGGACGCGGAGGACCCGGAGGCGATGCGCCGCTATGTGAAGCGGCTGGTCGGAGCGGGGGTCGTCGGGCTGGGCTTCGCCGTCGGGGTCAATTACGACGAGACGCCCAAGGCCCTCGTCGACGCGGCGGAGGAGGAGGGGCTGCCGCTTCTCGAAGTGCCCCGTCGCACGCCCTTCCTCGCCATCACCAAGGCGGTGTCGGCCGCCATCGCCGCCGACCAGTACCGCGCGGTCACCGCGGGCTTCGCCGCTCAGCGGGAGCTCACCCGGCAGGCGCTCACCGACGGTCCGGAGGGGCTGCTGGCCGGGCTCGCCGCCCAGGTCGACGGGTGGGCGGCGCTGTTCGACGCCTCGGGTGCCGTCGTCGCCACCGCGCCGGAGTGGGCCGCCCGCCGGGCCGCCCGCCTCACCGCCGACGTGGAACGACTGCGCGAGCGCCCCGCGCCGGCGAGTGCCGTGGTCGGCGGACCCGAGCACGAGGACCGCGTCGAGCTGCACACCATCGGCACCGGCCGCCGCCCCCGCGCTGCCCTCGCCGTCGGCACGGCCGCCGCCCTCGGCACCGCCGAGCGCTACGCCCTCCACTCGGCCATCGCCCTGCTCACCCTGACCACCGAGCGCTCCCGTTCCCTACAGGCCGCCGAGCAGCGGATCGGCGCGGCCGTGCTGCGCATGCTGCTCGCCGGGCAGCCGGACCACGCCCGCGGCGTCGCCGGTGACCTGTACGGCGGCCTCCTCGACGCCCCGTTCCGGATCGTCGTCGCCGAGTGCCCGTCCGGGCAGGCGGGCCTCGCCGAGATCGCCGAGGCCGTGGAGGCGGCCGCGGACCGGTCGGGGGAGGCGGTGCTGGTCGTTCCAGAAAGCGAGGGGGAGCGGCTGGTGGTGCTGGCCGCGGACGAGGGCGCGGCGGTCGCGGCCTGCGGGGAGTACGCGACGGGGCGGGAAGCGGCGCGGGCGGGGCAGGAACAGGCGGTGGGGGAGGAGGACGACCTGGTCGTCGGCCTGTCGGCACCGGCCGGACCGATCGCCGCGGCCGCCGCGTACAAGCAGGCCGAGCAGGCCCTGTCGGTCGCCCGGCGCCGGGGCCGGGTCCTCGTCGAGCACGAGCAGCTCGCGGCGGGCTCGGTCCTGCCGCTGCTCGCCGACGACGCGGTGCGCGCCTTCGCCGACGGTCTGCTCCGTGCCCTGCACGAGCACGACGCCACCGGCCGCGGCGATCTGGTCGCCTCCCTGCGGGCCTGGCTCTCCCGGCACGGCCAGTGGGACGCGGCCGCCGCCGACCTGGGCGTCCACCGGCACACCCTGCGCTACCGGATGCGGCGCGTGGAGGAGATCCTCGGCCGGTCCC
>NZ_JBQQCE010000801.1:0-2376 GCF_052245645.1 Streptomyces sp. KR55
TCGGCCGCGGTGTCCACGGTGGGGTACGGCGTGTCCGGCGCCGGGCGGTGCAGCAGGTCGTCCGGGGCGTCACCGCCGTACGTCGTGATCCGCAGCCCCGGGATCTCGGCCTTGGCGAGGTCGTCGACGGCCCGGATGTCGCACAGGGCGTGCCGCACCCGCGCCATCTCGCAGATCGTGCTCAGTTCGTGCGGGCGCTGCTGGGCCAGCACGGTGACGGCGACCGCGCCCGCCTTCAGCACCGCCAGCCAACAGGCGGCCAGCCAGGGCGTGGTCGGGCCGCGCAGCAGGACGCGGTTGCCGGGGGCGATCCCGAGGCCGGTGGTGAGGATGTGCGCGAGCCGGTCGACGCGGGCGCGCAGCTCGCCGTACGTCCACGGCTCGCCGTGCGGGGTGCGGAACGCCGTGCGGTCGTCCGGGGGGCCGTGCAGGAGTGCGGCGGCGCAGTTCAGCCGTTCGGGGTAGCGCAGCTCCGGCAGGTCGAAGCGGAGCTCGGGCCACTGGTCGGGCGGCGGGAGATGGTCGCGCGCGAAGGTGTCGACGTGGGCGGAGCGGGTCAGTCCGGCCATGGCGGTTCGCCCCTTGCCTGGTGGGCGTCGGGTGGGCTCGCACAAGGAGCGTATCGCATTGGTGACGGCAGTCAATGTCACGCGATACCGTCGAGGTGTCACGCCCCGGAGGGAGGACCGGCAGTGCCCGCATTCTCGCTCGAACCGGACCAAAGCGCCTGGTGTGCCGAGCTGCGCACCCTCGCCGCCGAACGATTGCGCCCGCTCGCCGAGAAGGGTGAGCCCGGGCACGTCAACCGGCCGCTCCTCGCCGAACTCGGCCGGCTCGGGCTGCTGCAGCGGCTGTTCACCTCCGGCGCGCTCGACCTCTGCCTGATGCGCGAGTCCCTCGCGTACGCCTGCACGGAGGCCGAGACCGCTCTCGCCCTCCAGGGCCTGGGCGCCCACCCGGTGCACGCCCACGGCACCCCGGCCCAGCGTGAACGCCTGTTGCCGGGGGTGATCGAGGGCACCACGGTCGCGGCCTTCGCGCTGAGCGAACCGGGGGCCGGGTCGGACGCGGCGGCGCTGTCCCTCGCCGCCGAGCCCGACGGCCCGTCCCGCTGGCGGCTCACCGGGGAGAAGTGCTGGATCTCCAACGCCCCCGAGGCCGACCACTACACCGTCTTCGCGCGGACGACACCGGGCGCGGGCGCGCGCGGGGTGACCGCCTTCCTCGTGCCGGGCGATCGGCCCGGCCTCACCGGCACCGGCCTCGACATGCTGTCGCCGCATCCCATCGGGGCCCTGGACTTCGACGCCGTGCCGGTGACGGCGGACGACGTGCTCGGCGAGGCCGACCGCGGCTTCCGCGTCGCCATGGGCACCCTCAACCTCTTCCGGCCCAGCGTCGGCGCCTTCGCGGTCGGGATGGCGCAGTCGGCGCTGGACGCGAGCCTCGCGCACACCGCCCGCCGGGAGGCCTTCGGGGGCCCGCTGAGGGACCTCCAGACCGTGGCCCACCGGGTCGCCGAGATGGCGGTACGGACCGAGGCGGCCCGCCTGATGGTGTACGCGGCGGCGACGGCGTACGACGAAGGCGCCGACGACGTCCCGCAACGCGCCGCCATGGCGAAACTGCTCGCCACGGAGACCGCCCAGTACGTCGTCGACGCGGCCGTCCAGCTGCACGGCGCGCGGGCGCTGCGCCGCGGGCATCTGCTCGAACACCTCTACCGCGAGGTGCGCGCACCGCGCATCTACGAGGGGGCCAGCGAGGTCCAACGCGGCATCATCGCCAAGGAGTTGTACGCGAGCCTGGAGGCGACCCCGTGACCGCCGAGCGCATCGACCCGCCCGACCTCTCCCCGGCCACCGGCTTCTCGCACGCCGTCGTCGCCACCGGATCCCGCCTGGTGTTCCTGGCGGGCCAGACCGCCCTCGACACCGACGGCAAGGTCACCGGGACCACCCTTCCCGAGCAGTTCGAGAAGGCGCTGACGAACCTGCTGACCGCGCTGCAGGCGGCGGGCGGCACCCCGTCCGACCTCGCCCGTGTCACCGTCTACGCCACGGACGTCGCCGCCTACCGCGTCCACGCTGCCGAACTGGGCAGCATCTGGCGGCAGTTGGCGGGCCGGGACTACCCCGCGATGGCGGTCGTCGAGGTCGTGCGGCTGTGGGACGAGGAGGCGATGGTGGAACTGGACGGGTTCGCGGTGCTGCCGTAGTGCCGCCGTGGCCTGAGGAGGTCCGGTTGTCGCTACTCGGCGCCGAGACCGGCGTCGTCGACCTCGTCCTTGCCCTCGGCCTCGAGGACCTTGTTGAGCGGTGCGAGGTCGTAGATGCCCTTCAGATCGGGCTCCTCCAGCAGGCCGGCCTTCACCGC
>NZ_JBQQCE010000802.1:0-2360 GCF_052245645.1 Streptomyces sp. KR55
GGGGCGGCGGCGTACAGGTTCACCGTGTTGCGGACCCGGCACCAGCCGCCACCCCTGCGGGGCCGGCCCTCCACGGCGCCCCGGCCACCCGCCGGGTGCGGGCGGTGAAGCCAGCCGGGGTTGGCGATCGCCGGCTTCGATTCCGGGTGCCGCGCGCCGTACGGGAGTCCGGGGGTGTCCCCCGGAAAACACAGCGTCCGTCCGGATGCGAGCCCGGAGCAGCCCCGGACGGCAACGGCCGGTCCAAGGTCACGCCACCCACCCAAGCCCGTCCGGCGCCTGAGGACGGACACCGATGTCCACCACACGACACTGGGCGCGCCCAGCACCTCAAACCTGTCCGGCGATTGAGGACGGACACAGGGTGCCCCGAGGCACGGGTCGCGCTTACGGGGCCCGAACGACCAGGTCAGATCAGCGGTGCGCGGCCGTACGGCGCCAGACGTACCGGCCCCACCAGCCCATAGTTCTGGCGTTTCGCCACGCCGAAGACCGACGCGTTCGCCACCCGCAGGCGGTTCAGGAGCGTGGTCGCCACCTCCACCTCCACGGTGTTGGCGCCCCGCCGCAGGTACGGGCCCACGTCGACCCGCGACGTCAACTGGTCCGCCGGAGGCAGCCGGTGGCCGTTGACGGTGACGCGGAAGGTGTCGAAGACCTCGCCCAGGTCGAGGTACGCCCCGTGCCCGCCCGTCCATGGCGCGCCCAGGTGCACGGTGGTGCGGTAGCGGCCGATGCCCGAGACGTCCTCCAGGCCCGGGACCGAGGGCCACGGGGCCAGGGCGTCGAGGACGAACTCGCGGCGCGGCTTCAGGGTCTGGGAGGGGCGGGAGCCCGGTTGCCAGTCCTCGACCGTCAGGGACCACTGCGTCAGCGGTATCGGCTCGGGCAGCCCGCCCAGGACGGTCTCGACGGTCCGGCCGTCGTGGAGGGTCGTGCGGTACGTGCCCGGGCGGACGTCGCGGATTTCCAGGCGGCCGCCCGCGCCCCGGAGCACCTCCGCCGCCTCGCTGCCGGCGGCGGACACGTACGGGCGGTCGGACCATGCGCCCGGCCGGACCAGGGCGACGATCGCGGTCGCGCCCGGGTCCAGGGTGACGCGCAGCCGGATCCGCCCGTCCTCCGTACGGGAGTACAAGGGGAGGGGCTCCACGGCGCCGGTCCAGGCGTCGAGGCGGTAGGGCACCGCGTCCCGCCGGCGCGTCGTGAGGGTGACGTCGTGGTCGACCCGGGCGTTGGTCGCGCCCTTGGTCACCGAGTCGACGGCGAAGAAGAAGTAGTCGGCCTCCTCGTCGGCGCGATGGGCGTGGACCAGCCATGAGCGCTGGGCGTACTCCACGTCGCGCCGCAGGCCCAGCGCCGCGATGGCCTCCGGCACGTACGGCCGGTCCGGCACGACGCGGACCTTCGGCAGGGCCAGCAGCTCGGCGAGCAGCGCGCGCAGCCGTTCGTTGTCGCCGGGACCGGAGAGGCCCGGGACGCGCGCGTCCGACCAGTCGCCGATGACGATGAGCGGCAGGCCGGCCTTCGCGTGGCCGACGAGCTTCTCGGCGACGTCGATCTGCATCGTGCGGTCCTTGCCGCTCAGCACGTCGCCCTCGATGACGAGTGCCTTGAACGCCGGGCCCTCCGGGGCGAGCCGCCCGTCGCGCACCGTCGCGGACGGCAGGTCGAGCAGCCGGGGGCTGAGGAAGAGGTGGGTCCAGCCCACGGGCACGCCTTCCGCGGTGAACCACGGTGCCCCGAGGCCGGTTCCGGCAGGGCCCTTCTGCCGCAGAATGCCGACGTCGGCCCTGTTGACGCCGGTCTGGAGGATCAGCTGGGTACGGCTCAAGTACCCGGCGATGTCGGGTACATGGCTCCAGGTCGGCTGCCGCGGTCCCCATGCCTCGCCGTACCCGCCGCCGCCGTTGTACGGCGAGAACGCGGCGAATCCAGGCCAGGCCGCACCGGGCGCCTCGGCATAGGCGAAGCCGTGGAAGACGGCCTGGTTGACCCCGGCCGCGTACTGCGTGACGAGCTTGCGCAGCGTGGCGTCCCATGTCGTGGCGTAGGCGCCGCCCGCGGTCGCGCCCGCCTCGTTGGAGAGGACGCGCTTGCCGCCCATGTCCCGGCCGCCGGCCAGGCAGCGGAAGTCGTCGGGGTTCTTGAAGCCGAGCGACTCGCCCTCGGAGACGTCGAGCACGGCGGCCGACCAGATGGAGTCGGTGCCCGGGCCGTACGGCTGGACACGCAGCCGGAGGCCGAGCCGGTGGGCCCACTCCTGGAAGGGCTTCAGGTGGTACTCGACGTACAACTCGGTGAGGACCTCGATGACATCGCGGCGGACCGCCTTGTCGATCTCCGGGCCGAAGGCGTGC
>NZ_JBQQCE010000803.1:0-2359 GCF_052245645.1 Streptomyces sp. KR55
CCCCACCCCACCGCCACCCTCCCCTGGGGCATCGCCACCCTCGCCGCCGGCCTGGCCGCAGAGGCCTACGCCGCCCACACCAGCACCACCGGCCTCTCCATGCCCGGCAGCCCACCCAGCGGCCCCGCAGGCCTGCTCCTCGGCTGGGCCCTGGCGGCCCTGGGCCTGACCCTGGCCGGCCCCGGCCTCACCCACCTCTGCGGCCACCTCCTCCAGGCAGCCCGTCCCGGCGCCGTGCGCCTTCTCGCCGGCCGCGTCCTCATGGAGGACGCCACCCGCATCGGCCGCCCCGTCGGCGTCGTCTGCGCGGCCGGGTCCGCCGCGTACGCCGTGGCCACCCTGCACGACCCGGACGGCCCGGCCTTCGGCCCGCTGACGACCCTCGGCGTCCTCCTCGTCGCGGGCTGCACGCTCGCCACCCTGCTCACCGCCGCCGTCGAGGCCAAGCACGCCCGCGCCGACACCACCGCCGCCCTGCTGCGCCTCGGCGCCCCGGTCACGATGCTGCGCGGCGCCGCCACCCTCCGCGCCGGCGCCCTCTTCGCGGTGTTCGGCCCGCTGGCCGTGTTCGTCGCCGAGCTCGCGGCCCGGCCACTGGCCCACTGAAGCTCGTACGGAAAAACTCTCCGGCCGCCGATGAGTTTCCGACGGCCCTCGGGTCTACCCCACCGAACGGCACAAGCCCGATGGGAGAGACGACACATGTACCAGCAGATGATCTTCGTGAACCTGCCCGTGAACGACCTCGACGCCTCGAAGAAGTTCTTCACGGAACTCGGCTACACGCTCAACCCGCAGTTCAGCGACGAGAACGCGGCATCCGTCGTGATCAGCGACACGATCGTCGCGATGCTGCTCACCAAGCCGTTCTACGCGACGTTCACGAAGAAGGAGATCGCGGACGCCACGAGGACCAGCGAGGTGCTGATCTGTCTGAGCGCCGAGAGCCGCGAGAAGGTCGACGAGCTGGTCGAGAAGGCGGTGGCAGCGGGCGGCACGGTGTCGGAACAGGTCCAGGACCACGGCTTCATGTACGGCCGCGCCTTCGACGACCTGGACGGCCACACCTGGGAGGTCATGTGGATGGACCCGGCGGCCGTCGAGGGCTGAGCCGCACGCATGCCTAGCATGGGCGGGTGCAGCCGACACCACCCGCCCACGCGCCCCACACCGCTTCCCACGACCGCGAGATCGAGTCCCTCGCCGAGTTCGACGAGGTCGTCGCCGAGCAGGGAACCCTCGCCCACTTCCGCGTCCAGGCCGTCGATCTGACGGACCGTACGGACGCACTGCTGTCCGTCGACACCAAGGGCGCCGTCTTCCTCGGCTGTCCGATGGACGAGGCGGCGGCCACCCGGGTGCGCGCCGCCGGCGCCCTGGTCTTCCCGCCCGTCCCGGACCTCCCCTTCGACCCGTACCGCGGCTTCGTCTACACCCCCGACGAGCTCTTCGACTCGCTCGGCCAGGGCTACGAGGCCACGCCGGACGCCCTGTCGTACGCCTGGCTCCAGGAGACGAAGGCGGACGGCGACGTCTTCGCGTCCATGCTGCGCGCGGTCCACGACGACGCCATCTCCGACGCGCTGGACGAACTCCTCGTCGGCGCCCGGGTGGTGGGCGTCATGGGCGGCCACGCGATGGCTCGCGGCACGGAGGCCTACGCCGGCGCGGCCCGCCTCGGGCGGGAGCTGGCCCGCGCGGGCTTCACCGTCGCGACCGGCGGCGGCCCCGGCGCGATGGAGGCGGCGAACCTCGGCGCGTACGCCGCTCCGTACGGCGACGAGATGCTCATGGACGCCCTCCAGCTCCTCGCCAAGGAACCGAAGTTCACCCCGTCGATCACCGACTGGGCGCGTGCCGCCTTCGAGGTGCGCGGCCGCTGGCCGGACGGCGGCCCCTCCGTCGGCATCCCCACCTGGTTCTACGGCCACGAGCCGCCGAACCCGTTCGCCGCGCACATCGCCAAGTACTTCGCCAACGCGACCCGCGAGGACGGCCTGCTGGCCCGCTGCACCGCGGGCGTGGTCTTCCTGCCGGGCGCCGCCGGGACCGTGCAGGAGATATTCGACAACGCGACCCCCAACTACTACGAGTCCCGCGGCGAGCCCACCCCCATGGTCCTGGTGAACCGCGCCCACTGGACGGAGAAGCTGCCGACATGGCCGCTGCTCCGGGCGCTCGCGCGGGAGCGTTCGATGGAGGCCCGGATCGCCCTGGTCGACGGGATCGAGGAGGCTCCGGCGGCGTTGAAACGTCTCGGCGGTTAATAAGCGGGCAAAGCCAACCGTCATGATGCGCAGACGGATTGACACTCCTTATGGAGCGCTTATAAACCTGTGAGTCTCATGGGGGTGGTGAG
>NZ_JBQQCE010000804.1:0-2353 GCF_052245645.1 Streptomyces sp. KR55
GGAAGAGGTGTCCGGCAAGATCGGCGCACTGGGCTCGGTGACGACGAGCGTGGTCTACTCGTCCCCGCTGCCGCGCCGCCCGTTGGGCCAGTGAGCTCAGCCGACGCCCCGCTGCCGCAGCACCGACCCCGATCTGCCCTTCACCACCTCCAACTGGGCATGGATGCGCCGCCGCAGATCGGCGACGTGGCTGACGATGCCGACGCTGCGATCCCGCTCGCGCAGGGAGTCGAGGACGTCCAGGACCTCATCCAGCGTCTGGTCGTCGAGGCTGCCGAAGCCCTCGTCGATGAACAGGGTGTCGAGCCGCACCCCGCCCGCCTCGTCGGTGACGACGTCCGCGAGACCGAGGGCGAGCGCGAGCGACGCGAAGAACGTCTCGCCGCCCGACAGGGTCGCCGTGTCCCGCTCACGCCCGGTCCAGGCGTCGACGACGTGCAGCCCGAGGCCGCTGCGGCCGCGGCCGGTGCGGTCGTCGGAGTGGACCAGGGTGTAGCGGCCGGAGGACATGCGTTGCAGTCGTACGGTCGCGGCGGCGGCCACCTGTTCCAGGCGGGCCGCGAGGACGTACGACTCCAGGCGCATCCTGCGCTCGTTCTCGGCGGAGGTGCCGGCCGCGAGCCCGGCCAGCCGGGCCACCCGGTCGTACTCCTCGCGCAGCGGCCCCAGCCGTCGTACCCCGGCGGCGGCCCGCGCGGAGAGCCGGTCCAGTTCGCTGCAGCGGCGGGCGGCGGCATCGCATGCGGAGGCCGCGTCACGCATCCGCTGGGCCGCCACCGCTGACGTGCGCTCGGCCGTGGCGAGGTCGGCGCGCGGCTGCCGGGCGGCGGCCGCGGTGTCGTCCTCGGCCAGGACCGCGCGTACGGCGGCCTCCTCGGACTGCCAGGCGTCGAGCCGTCGTTGCAGCTCACGGTGCGCGGTGTCGTCCAGCAGGGCGGCGGCCGCGGCCTGCGGGGTGTCGAAGCCGGCGCGGAAGGCGGCGTCGGCGAGCCGGGCGTCGGCGTCCTTGAGCCGCTGGGCCGTGTCCTCGGCGACGCGGGCCGCGTCGGCCGCCTCGGTGAGCCGGGCGACCTGCAGCTCCAGTTGCGCGGCGCGCGCGGCCACACTGCCCGAGGAGCCCCGCGCCTGCGCCAACTCCCCTTCCAGGGACGCCCTTTCGCGGTCCAGAGCCTCCCGGCGGGCCAGCCGGGAGGCGGCGCGCAGCTCGGCCTGTCGCCGGGCGGTGGTCCGCCGCTCGTGTTCGTGCTCGGCGTGGCGCAGTTCCTCGCGCGCGGCGTGCAGCCCGGACGCATCCTGGCGAGCCTGTGCGAGGAGCCGTTCCAATTCCTTGGCTTCGTCGGCGAGTTGCTCCGTCGGGGCGTCGCCTGCTTCGGCGGTCGCGGCGGCGAGGGCCTCTCGTACGAGGGCGAGGCGCCGCTCGTCCTCGGTGTGCGCTTCCTCCGCACGCTGGTAGGCGGTCAGCGCCCGCTCCTCCGCCTCGCGGTCCACGTGCCCGGCGATCTTCCGCGCGGGCGCGGGGTGTTCGGTGGCGCCGCAGACGGCGCAGGGCTCGCCGTCCTCGAGGTTCGCGGCGAGTTCGGCGGCGATGCCGCCCAGACGCTGTTCCTTCAGGTCGAGCCAGTGCGCCCGGGCCCGCAGCGCACGCTCCCCCGAGGCAAGGGCCTGCTGCTGGGCCCGCTCCGTGTCCCCGGCCAGCTGGTCGCGCAGCCGCGCGGCGCCGAGCCGCTGCTGCACGGGCTCGCGCTGCACGGCGAGCTGCTCGGCCCTGGAGACGGCCTCCTGCGCGGAGTCGATGCGCGCCTGCAGCCCGGCCCGGGTCGTCTCCCACTCGGCCAGCCAGGCCTCCGCCTCCCGGAGGGCGTCCTCGTCGGCGCGCTCCTGGCGGTCGAGGTCGGCGCGCTCCTCACCGAGTGCGGCCAGGCGCTGCTCGGCGCGGCGGGCGGATTCGAGGCCGCCCAGCTCCTCGGCGGTCCGGCGCGCGGCGGCCGCGAGCCCGGCCGCGCCCGCTTCGGCGAAACCGTCCGGCAGCGCGGCACGCGCGCGTGCCTCGGCCGTCGCCGCCTGCCGGTGTTCGGCGCCGGCGGACTCCCGCAGCTCCAGGGCGGGCGCCACCGCCTCGGCGTTGCGGCCCCGCTCCATGCGCTGCCGGTCCGCCCGGTGGGCCTCGCTCCTCTCCTCCAGCAGCCGGGCCCGCTCCTGGGCCTGTGCGAACCGCTTCTGCAATCGGTCCACTTCGCGTACGCCGTCGAGCGCGCGGTCGGCGGCGGCCTGGGCGGACTCGGCGGCGGCGAGGCCGCACCGGGCGACGGTCAGCTGCTCGCGGGCGGTGCTGCGGGCGATGGCGGCGGCGGTC
>NZ_JBQQCE010000805.1:0-2330 GCF_052245645.1 Streptomyces sp. KR55
CTGCTGCCAGGCCGTGCCCCGGGCGCCGCCGCCGATCAGCAGCAGTGGTGCCGAGCGGTCGGCGTCCTCGTCGAGGACCAGGTCGAGCGCGCCGAGCAGGGAGTGGACGGCGCCGTCGTACGCGGCCTGGAGCAGCTGGCCGGCGGTGGTGTCGTGGCGCAGGCCGTGCAGCAGCCCCGAGGCGTTCGGCAGGTCGGGGGTGCGCTCGCCGTCCAGGTAGGGCAGCAGGGTGACGCTCGTGCCGGGCTCGACGGCCTCGCGGTCCAGGCCCAGCAGGGTCGCGACGCGGTCGACGGCGAGCGTGCAGTTCAGAGTGCAGGCCAGCGGCAGCCAGTCGCCGCGCGCATCGGCGAAGCCCGCCACGGTGCCGGTCGGATCTGCCGGGCGCCGCTGCGACACCGCGTACACCGTGCCCGACGTGCCGAGGCTCAGCACCGGCATGCCGGGGCGCAGCCCGAGGCCGAGCGCGGCGGCAGCGTTGTCGCCGGTGCCGGGGGCGACCAGGGTGCCCTTGGAGAACGGCAGGTCGTGGCTGTCGCGCACGGTGCCCGCCACTTCACCGGGCCGGACCACGCGCGGCAGCAGCGCCGGATCGAGCCCGACGTGCGCAAGGATCTCCTCGTCGTACGACTCGCTGCCGGACGCCCACCAACCCGTCCCGGAGGCGTCGCCGCGGTCCGTCGTGCCCTGCCCCGTGAGGCGTTCGGTGAGGTAGTCGTGGGGCAGGCGTACGGCCCTGGTCGCGCGGATCGCCTCCGGCTCGTGCTCCGCGAGCCAGGCCCACTTCGTGACCGTGAAGGACGCCGCGGGTACGGAGCCCGTGCGGTCCGCCCAGAACTTCGCGCCGCCCAGCTCCTCGGTCAGCCGGCGGGCCTGCGGCGCGGAGCGCACGTCGTTCCACAGCAGCGCGGGACGGACGGGCTCGCCCCGGTCGTCCAGCGTGACGAGGCCGTGCTGCTGCCCTCCGATGGACACGGCGGCGGCCTCGTGCGCGGCGTCGCCACACTGGCGCAGCGCTTCGCACAGGGCGTCCCACCACTGCCGCGGATCGCTCTCGCGCCCGGCTCCCGAGGACACGGTGTGCGGCGCCTGGCCGCTCGCCACGACCTCGCCGGTCGCCGCGTCGACGACCAGCGCCTTGGTGGACTGGGTGGACGTGTCCACGCCGACGACGAGCGGACCCTCGGCTGCTGACATCGGGCTCTCCCTTTCCTGCGGCTCACGCGCCCTGGCGGCTGCTGTGAGGCACGTCTCTCTGGGTCATGTTCCGGCTCCGGAGACACCTTGTCTCTTCCCAGAGGTGCTCCTGCATACTAATTTGTAAACCGCCATGACGAAATAGTCGTGTGCAACAGTCGCAAGCGAGCAAGGGAGCCGCGGCATGAACTACCAGCCCACCCCCGAGGACAGGTTCACCTTCGGCCTGTGGACCGTCGGCTGGCAGGGAAGGGACCCGTTCGGCGACGCCACCCGGCGGGCCCTCGACCCGGTCGAGACGGTGCAGCGCCTGGCCGAGCTCGGCGCGCACGGAGTGACCTTCCACGATGACGACCTGATCCCGTTCGGGTCCTCCGACACCGAGCGCGAGTCGCACATCAAGCGCTTCCGCCAGGCACTGGACGCGACCGGCATGACCGTGCCGATGGCCACCACGAACCTCTTCACACACCCCGTCTTCAAGGACGGCGCGTTCACCGCCAACGACCGCGACGTGCGCCGCTACGCCCTGCGCAAGACCATCCGCAACATCGACCTCGCGGTCGAACTGGGCGCGAAGACGTACGTCGCCTGGGGCGGCCGGGAGGGCGCCGAGTCCGGCGGCGCCAAGGACGTGCGCGTCGCACTCGACCGGATGAAGGAGGCGTTCGACCTCCTCGGCGAGTACGTGACCTCCCAGGGCTACGACCTGCGCTTCGCGATCGAGCCCAAGCCGAACGAGCCGCGTGGCGACATCCTGCTGCCCACGGTCGGCCACGCCCTGGCGTTCATCGAGCGCCTGGAGCGGCCGGAGCTGTACGGCGTCAACCCCGAGGTCGGGCACGAGCAGATGGCCGGGCTGAACTTCCCGCACGGCATCGCGCAGGCCCTGTGGGCGGGCAAGCTCTTCCACATCGACCTCAACGGCCAGTCCGGCATCAAGTACGACCAGGACCTGCGCTTCGGCGCCGGTGACCTGCGCGCCGCCTTCTGGCTGGTCGACCTCCTGGAGAGCGCCGGTTACGACGGACCCCGCCACTTCGACTTCAAGCCGCCGCGGACCGAAGACCTCGACGGCGTGTGGGCATCGGCCGCCGGCTGCATGCGCAACTACCTCATCCTGAAGGAGCGCT
>NZ_JBQQCE010000806.1:0-2321 GCF_052245645.1 Streptomyces sp. KR55
GGCATGTGGGAGACGAGGGCCACCGCGCGGTCGTGGGCGTCGGCGTCCATGACGACCGGGACGGCCCGGCAGTGCGAGACCAGCTCCAGGGCGAGGTTCAGCACCTCGGTGTCGGTGTCCAGGGTCGGGGTGAGCACCCAGGGGCGGCCCTCGAAGAGATCGCCGGTTGCGGCCAGCGGACCGGACTTCTCGCGGCCGGACATGGGGTGCGTGCCGAGGTAGCAGGACAGGTCGAGGCCGAGTGCCTCCAGCTCGCGGCGGGGGCCGCCCTTGACGCTGGCCACGTCGAGGTAGCCGCGGGCGACCCCGCGCCGCATGGCGTCCGCGAGCACCGTGGCGACATGGGCGGGCGGGGCGGCGACGATCGCGACGTCGACGGGACCGTCGGGCGCCTCGTCCGTGCCGGCGCCCAGCGCGGCCGCCGTCCGGGCCTGCTCGGGGTCGTGGTCGGCGAGGTGCACGATGACGCCGCGCTGCACCAGGGCCAGGGCTGCGGAGGTGCCGATGAGTCCGGTGCCGATGACGAGTGCGGTCCTCACTGCGCGATGTCCTTGCGCAGGGCCGCCGCGGCGCCGAGGTAGACGTGGTTGATCTCGGCGCGGGACCGGTCGGACTCGATGTGCGCGAGGATGCGGACGACCCGCGGCATGGCGCCCGCGATGTCCAGTTCCTGGGCGCAGATCAGCGGGACGTCGACGATGCCGAGCTTGCGCGCGGCGGCCGCCGGGAAGTCGCTGTGCAGGTCGGGCGTGGCCGTGAACCAGATGCTGATCAGGTCGTCCACGCTCAGCCCGTTGCGCTCCAGGACGGCGGTGAGCAGGGCTCCGACCTGCTCGTCCATATGGCCGGCCTCGTCCCGCTCGAGTTGGACGGCGCCCCGGACCGCTCGTACCGCCACGGCGATGCTCCTTGCTGGTGTGTATCGGCTCTGCGTCCGTCCAGCGTAGTCAGCCCGTCGCCGACAGGTACGCGACGCCCGCCCGCTGAGACGGCGGGCGCCGCACGCCGTTCGGACAGGCCTAGGGCCTGTCCGGCGGATCATGCCGGAATCGCGGGGCCTGGCACGCCCGTCTGCCGCGTTGTCGTCACTCGCCGACTCCCCCACGCTCGACTTCTCCCCCACTCTCGACTTCGCTCGAGCGGGAGGGGCCCCCATCGCGTCGACTCCCTCCTCCGCCTTGCAGCTGCACGCGCCAGGCCCCGCTCACCTGCGCCGATCAGTCACCGCCCCTTGGAGCCGGCCTGATCCGCCGGACAGGCCCTAGAGGTCGACTTCCTTCATCAGCATCCCGACCTCGGTGTTCGACAGCCGTCGCAGCCAGCCCGACTTCTGGTCGCCCAGCGTGATCGGGCCGAAGGCCGTCCGCACCAGCTTGTCGACCGGGAAGCCGGCCTCCGCGAGCATGCGGCGGACGATGTGCTTGCGGCCCTCATGGAGGGTGACCTCGACGAGGTAGTTCTTGCCGGTCTGTTCGACGACCCGGAAGTGGTCGGCGCGCGCGTACCCGTCGTCCAGCTGGATGCCGTCCTTCAGGCGCTTGCCCAGGTCACGGGGAATCGGGCCGACGATGTGCGCGAGGTAGGTCTTCTTCACGCCGTACTTGGGGTGCGTGAGGCGATGGGCCAGCTCACCGTGGTTGGTCAGCAGGATGACGCCCTCGGTCTCGGTGTCGAGCCGGCCGACGTGGAAGAGCCGCGTCTCACGGTTGGTGACGTAGTCGCCGAGGCACTGGCGGCCCTCGGGATCCTCCATCGTCGACACGACACCGGCGGGCTTGTTGAGCGAGAAGAACTGGTACGACTGCGTCGCCACGGTCAGGCCGTCGACCTTGACCTCGTCCTTCTCCGGGTCGACCCGCTTGCCCTGCTCCAGGACGATCTCGCCGTTGACCTCGACCCGCGCCTGCTCGATCAGCTCCTCGCAGGCACGCCGCGAGCCGTACCCCGCGCGCGCGAGCACCTTCTGCAGCCGCTCGCCCTCCTGCTCGGCGCCCGGGAAGGTCTTGGGCAGCTTGATGTCCTTCTTGCCCGCGTACCGCTCCCGGTTGCGCTCCTCGGTCCGTGTCTCGTACTCACGGGAGCGCGCCGGTGCCGTACGCCCGCCCTGCTGGGGCTTCTTGGGCCCGCCCTTGGCGCCGCCGCGGGCCGCGCCGCCGCGTCCCGCCTTCGGGCCGTCCTTGGTGGCGCCGGGGCCCACGTCGTAGCGGCGCTCCTCGGGGCGGGGCTTGCGGGGGCGGCCCTGCCCCTGCTTCTGGTCCCTGTTGTTGCCGGCACCGCGATAGTTACCGCGCCCGCCGGTCCCGCCACTCTTGCCGCTGCCG
>NZ_JBQQCE010000807.1:0-2318 GCF_052245645.1 Streptomyces sp. KR55
GTGTTCGAGGGCGCGGCCATAGGCATCGGCATCGCCGACCTGGACGGAAACGTCCTGGAGGCCAACCAGGCGCTGCTGCGCATGTTCGGCGGCTCCGAGCAGAGCGTGCGCGGCCGCAACTTCCGTGAGTGGACGCACGCGGACGACGCGCCCCAGGTGTGGCGGCTGTACGAGGAACTGGTGCGCGGCGAGCGCGAGCACTACCACGTGGAGAAGGCCTTCTACCGGCCTGACGGAACGGTCCTGTGGACCAATCTGACCGTCTCCCTGCTGCGCGACGCCGACGGCAACCCGCAGTACCAGCTCGCCCTCATGGAGGACACCACCGAGCGGCGGCTGCTCAACCTCCGGCTGCGCTACGAGGCCACGCACGACGCCCTCACCGGCCTGCCCAACCGCACCCTGTTCTTCGAACGCCTGGAGAAGGTGCTGAACGCCGGCGAGGGCCGGCGTTTCGGCCTGTGCTACCTCGACCTCGACGGATTCAAGACCATCAACGACAGCCTCGGCCATGCGGCCGGCGACCGGCTGCTCGTCGAGGTCGCCGACCGGCTGCAGGCCTGTGCCACCGCGCCCGGCGAGATGGTCGCCCGGCTCGGCGGCGACGAGTTCGTGGCGCTGACCACCGGCCCCGACAGCCGGCGCGAGGTCGACGAACTCGCCGCCCGCATCATGAACGCGCTGGTCGCCCCGGTCACCGTGGAGGGCCGGGAGCTGACC
The DNA here is from genome assembly GCF_052245645.1 of Streptomyces sp. KR55. Lineage (NCBI taxonomy): Bacteria > Bacillati > Actinomycetota > Actinomycetes > Kitasatosporales > Streptomycetaceae > Streptomyces > Streptomyces sp. KR55. Next base: position 721 of record NZ_JBQQCE010000807.1, read on the forward strand.
GTGCGCGGCAGCATCGGCATCGTCGAGGGCGCGGCGGGGGAGCGGAGCGCGGCGGAGGTGCTGCGCAGCGCCGACATCACGATGTACCGGGCCAAGTCGGCGGGCGGTAACCGGTTCGAGCTGGCCGACGCCGAGGCCGACGCCCGCGTCATCACCCGGCACGGGCTGACCACCGCGCTGCCCACGGCTCTGGAACGCAGCGAGTTCTTCATCGAGTACCAGCCGCTGGTCCACCTCGGCGACGGCAGCGTGCGCGGCGCCGAGGCGCTGGTGCGCTGGCTGCATCCGCAGCACGGCGTCCTCGGCCCCGACCGCTTCATCCCGCTCGCCGAGCACACCGGCCTGATCGTTCCGCTCGGCCGCTGGGTCCTGGAGCAGTCGGTGCGGCAGGCCCGTGACTGGCGGGAGCGCCACGCCGACACGGCCACCGCCCCGCTGCGCATCAACGTCAACCTCTCGCCCTGCCAGCTCACGCACGCCGGCCTGGTCCAGGACACCGTCGACATCCTGCAGGCCGCGGGCGTCGAGCCCGACGCGCTCTGTCTCGAGGTCACCGAGTCGGCCCTGATCGGCGCCGACGACGACCTGCTGAAGCCGCTGCGCCGGCTGGCCGAGATGGGGGTCGACATCGCTCTGGACGACTTCGGCACCGGCTACTCCAACCTCGCCAACCTCCGTCGCCTGCCGGTGAGCATCCTGAAGCTGGACCGTTCCTTCACCCAGGGCATGCAGCAGTTCCCGGCCGACCCCGTCGACCTCAAAATCGTCGAGGGGATCGTTTCGCTTGCCCACAGCCTCAACCTCGCGGTGACGGTCGAGGGCGTGGAAACCGGCGCCCAGGCGGAGCAGCTGCGGATCCTGGGCTGCGACACGGCCCAGGGCTGGTACTACGCCCGTCCGGGCCCACCGGAGCGCCTGCACGAACTGGCCCTGGTGGACGCGACGGGGTAAGGGTCCTTCTCGGTCGACCGGGGCTGCAGCGCCGCCAGGGGCGCGGGGCTGTATCGATGTGCGGCTCCTCCCCCACTCTCGGCTGCGCTCGAGCGGGGGGGGACCCCCACCGTGGGCGCGACCAGCCACGGACACTCCGCGGTTCCGCAGCGCCCCGTAAGGGGCGCGAGGAACTGCGCGACCAGCCACACACGACCCGCAGATCTGCACGGCGCTAACAAAAACGGCGATCCAGAAACCGCGCCCCCAGCGGAGTGTCACCGCTCAAGCAGCATCCGCTGCAACTCCCTCGCGGCCCGAGGCGGAGCCACATCGCTGCGATGCGCCAGCGCAATCGTCCGGTGCAGTCCGGGCCGGGCCAGCGGGGTCACCCGCAGCCCGCGCCCGGACCGGGCCGCCACCATCCGCGGTACGACGGCCATGCCCAGCCCCGCCCGCACAAACCCCAACACCGCGTCCATCTCCCCACCCTCCACCGCGAAATCCGGCTCAAACCCAGCGGAGCGACACGCGGCGACGGTCAGTTCCCGCAGGTCGTAGCCGTGCCGGAACATCACCAGGCGCTCGCCCTCCAGATCGGCGACCCGGACGGTACGCCGGCCGCCGCCCGGGCGGGGTGCCTCCGTTGACGACACCACCACCAGGTC
>NZ_JBQQCE010000808.1:0-2314 GCF_052245645.1 Streptomyces sp. KR55
TTGCCGGTCTTCTGCGCGAGGGCACGCATGGTGTCGGCCCACTCGCTCCAGGTCCAGTCCCCGCTCGGCAGGGGAACGCCGGTGGCCTGCCACGCCTTTGCGTCGTACACGACGGCCTCGGTGCCACGCCCCTGCGGTACGGCGTACTGCTTGCCGTCGACGGCGCCGGTGGCGAGCAGGCCGGCATCGATCTCGTCCGTCCGCAGCACGGACTTCTGCCGGCCGAGGTCGTAGAGGACGCCGCCGGACGCGTACTGCTCGATCATGCGGTAGTCGAGCTGCATCACATCGGGGGCGTCGCCGCCGGCGGCCTGGGTGGCGAGCTTCTGCTTGTAGCTGTCGTATCCGGAGAACGAGGTCTGCACCTCGATGTCCGGGTGCTCCTTCTCGAAGAGCTCGATCGCCTGCTCCGTCCTGGCCGCCCTGTCCGGATTGCCCCACCAGGTGTAGCGGAGCACGACCTTGCCTGACGAGCCGCTCGTCTCGGCGGAACCGGAGCAGCCGGTCAGCGCCGCGCACAGCACGAGCACGGCGGCCGTGAGCCAGGACGTCGTCCTGTCTACGGGCATTCCGGGCATGCGAAGTCACCCCTCTCCAGACTCTAGAAAGCGCTTGCACCGTTCTGCGACCCTAGGGACGTCCGGATGTCACGACAAGACCCCTGCACCGCCTCATCGGAACGAAAGGCTCCGCATGACCTTCGACACCGCGCCCCGACGTCGTTGTGCCGTGGTGGGTCTGGGCGCCCGCGCCCGGCTCTACACGCAGGCACTGGCCGACCCCTACGCCGACCGAGTAGATCTTGTGGGCTTCTGCGATGTCAACGCGCACCGCATGGACGTCCACAACGACTGGATCGCGTCCGTGCACCCGGACCGCGCGCCCGTACCCAGGTACGGGGCCGAGGACTTCGACGAGATGCTGCGCCGCGAGCGGGTCGACCTCGTGGTGGTGTGCACCGTGGACCGGACCCACGACGACTACATCGTGCGCGCCCTCGAGGCGGGCTGCGACGTGGTCACCGAGAAACCGATGACGACGGACGCCGAGCGCGCCCGGCGCATCCTCGACGCACAGCGGCGGACCGGACGCTCGGTGCGGGTGGCGTTCAACTACCGCTACAACCCGGTGCACTCGGCCGTACGGGAACTCCTCGCGGGCGGCGAGATCGGCGAGGTCGGCTCGGTGCACTTCGAATGGCTCCTCGATCTGCGACACGGCGCGGACTACTTCCGCCGCTGGCACCGCGACAAGGCCAACTCCGGCGGACTCCTCGTCCACAAGTCGACCCACCACTTCGACCTGGTCAACTGGTGGCTGGACGCGACGCCGCACACCGTCTTCGCACAGGGCGGCCTCTTCTTCTACGGCGACGAGGCCGGCCGACGCCGGGGCCTGGCCCGCGACTACACCCGCGCACACGACTCCCCGGCGGCCGACGACGACCCGTACGCCCTGCACCTGGCCGACGAACCGATCCTCAAGTCGCTCTACCTGGACGCCGAGTCGGCGGACGGCTACCACCGCGACCAGAACGTCTTCGCGCCCGGCGTGACCATCGAGGACGACATGGCCGTACTGGTGCGCTACGACTCCGGCGCCACGCTGACGTACCACCTGACGGCATACGCGCCCTGGGAGGGCTACCGCATCGCCTTCAACGGCAGCGAGGGACGACTGGAACTCCTCGTCGAGGAGACGACCTGGTCACGTCCCGGCACCCAGACCGCTCTGCACGGCGCCGAGACCGACGAGGACGCGGGCCGCACCGAACTGCTGCTGCGCCGCTTCTGGGAACGCCCGCGCGAGATCAAGGTCGCCACGGGGGAGGGCGGCCACGGCGGCGGCGACGTCCGTATGCTCGACGACCTCTTCGGCGTCGTCGGCGCCGACCCTCTGGGCCGTGCAGCCGACGCCACGGCCGGCGCCCGGTCCCTGGTGACGGGCCTGGCCGCGAACGAGTCCCTCGCGTCGGGGCGGGCGGTGCGAGCCGCGGACGTGCTGAGCGTCCAGCCGGTGCCGTGACCGGGAACCGGCCGGCGTGGGGCAGTCCCCCCGGCGACCCACCCGCTGTTCAGTCCTTGCGGCCCGTCACGGCGACCGTGAACCCGAGGCCGATCATGGTGAGGCCGCCGACGCCGCCGACCAGGGAGAGCCGCCGCGGGGAGCGGGCGAACCAGTCCCGGGCGGTGGCCGCGGTCAGCCCCCACAGACTGTCGAAGACCACCGCGATGATGTTGAAGACCAGACCGAGCAGCAGCATCTGCACCACGACGTGCCCCTGAGCGCGGTCCACGAACTGGGGCAGTACGGC
>NZ_JBQQCE010000809.1:0-2302 GCF_052245645.1 Streptomyces sp. KR55
GCCGTGGGTGATCTGGGCGCAGCGCGCGGCGAGCCCGAAGGCCGGGCCGGCGGGAGCGCCGGTGAGCCCGAAGGGCGCCGAGCGCATGACGGCGCCGCAGCCCTTGGAGTCGGAGTTGACCGGCCCCGGCGGGCCCAGCTCGGCCCAGGGCAGCGGCACGTGTTGCTGGGCGAGTCCGGAGAGGCAGGCGTTGCCGGGGGCGCGGCGGGCGTAGAGCCAGGGCTCGGTGACCAGGCCGCCGCCCGCTGCGGAGGGCTTCGGCTCGCTCTGGGTGCGCAGCCAGTCCCCGTAGGCCTCGCGCAGCAGCTGGGGTGCCGCGCCGCCGATGCCCTTGAGCCGTTCGCGTCGGTGCGCCCGCAGCACGCCCTCCACGGTGAACAGGGTCATCTGGGTGTCGTCGCTGATGCGGCCCACGACGCCGTCCGCGTCGGGCACGAGCCCGGTCACGCCGCGCGGGCCGTGGTCCTGACGGATGCGGTCCAGGGAGGAGAACTCCACGGGATAGCCGAGGGCGTCGCCGACCGCCCCGCCGAGGAGGCAGCCGCGCACCCGGGAGCGGTAGACCGCCTGTGCCTCCAAGGGCGACTTCCACGGCTCGTTCATGCGGTCCTCCTCGACTACGGTCGTCGGTATGACCATTCTCCCGTCCGCGCACACCACGCCCGCCGCCACCCCCACCGGTCAGGGTGTCGGACCGCTGCTGCGGGCCTGGCGCGAGCAGCGGCGGGTCAGCCAGCTGGAGCTGGCGCTGCAGGCCGGCTCCTCCGCCCGCCACATCAGCTTCATCGAGACGAGCCGCTCCCGGCCCAGCGAGGAGATGGTGCTGCGGCTGGCCGAGCACCTGGACGTGCCGGTGCGGGAGCGCAACGCCCTGCTGCTGGCGGCCGGTTACGCCCCGCGCTACCCGCAGACGCCCCTGGACGACCCGGCGCTCGCCGCCCTGCGCGAGGGCATGGAGCGGCTGATCCAGGGCTACGAGCCGTATCCGGCGCTGGTGGTGGACGCCACATACAACGTGGTGGCCGCCAACCGGGGCATCACCATGCTGCTGGACGGCATCCCCGAGGCCCTGCTGACGCAGCCGCTGAACGCGATGCGGCTGACGCTGCACCCGGAGGGACTGGCGCCGCGCATCCGCAACTTCCGTGAGTGGCGCGGCCATCTGCTCGTCCAGATGGAGCGGCAGATCGCCCTGCAGCGCTCCGCGCCGCTGCGGGAGCTGTACGAGGAGGTGGCTGCGTATCCGGTGCCCGAGTCGGCGACGGGCGCCGAACCGGCCGAGCCGGTCCCGTACTTCGCGCTGCCGATGCAGATCGAGCACGCGGGCAGGACGCTGTCCTTCATCTCGTCGATCTCCACGTTCAACACGCCCCTGGACGTGACCGTCGCCGAGCTGGCCATCGAGACGCTGCTCCCGGCCGACCCGGCGACGGTCAAGTACCTTCAGTCACTGCTCCCATGACGCTCCCTCAGCGCGAGGTGCTGCAGCGCCGCGAACCCGGCCACGGTGAGCGCCTGGAGCACCGTCCAGACCGCGCCCGCCGTGCTCGGCGTGAGCCAGAGGGCCAGGGCGAGGAAACTCAGCACCGTCCAGGCGAGGTTGGTCTCGATCACCGCCCGCACGGGGAGCGCCGGCGGCCGCTGCCGGGCGGCGAGCAGCCCGACGGCGGCCGCGTACGCCGTGAGGAACACGCCGAGAACCAGCAGGAGTCCGGAGGTGACGCCGAGGAAGTCGCCGAGCGGACCGGACGCGACGAGATAGGCGACGCCGTTCGCCCCGGTGACCACCGCGTCCAGGGCCAGGAAGCGACGCAGCACGGTCTGCGGCTCGGTGGTGCGGGCGAGAGCGGCGAGCTGGGTTGCGGACATGGCGGAATCACCCTCCGTCGAGGTCGAGTTGCACCTGGGGCCCGGGTTCCGGACCGGAGTGCGCCGGCCCGGAACCCGGTACGACCACGATGGCGCGCGGGGGCGGACCGGTCGATTACTCCCGAGGTAATGACGGGCGCCGGTGCCTGCCTCACCGCCGACCCTGTGAGACCGGAAGCGGAACATGGCAGACTGCACGCAGACTTTCGGCGCGTAGGGGAGGCGTGGCGTGAGTGAGCGGCGGGCCGCGCCCACCGTCGGCCAGGTGGTGCTCGGAAGACGGCTGCAGGAGCTCCGGGAGGCAGCCGGCCTCAAGCGCGAGGAGGCCGCCCGTGTGCTGCGTGTGGCCCCGGCGACCGTACGGCGCATGGAGATGGCCGAGGTCGCGCTCAGGATCCCGTACCTGCAGATCCTGCTGCCCGCCTACGGTGTC
>NZ_JBQQCE010000081.1:0-26936 GCF_052245645.1 Streptomyces sp. KR55
CGGCATGACCGCGAACGCCGACCACGTCGGTGCATTGAACATCCTCAACAGGGCCGGGCTGGCCCTCTGCGACGCTGCTTAGGCGGCGACGCAGGAAGCCCGCGCGTTCACGCGTGGGTGGAGTCACCTCCACCCCCATCGGCAAGATCAAGGCCGTGGTCGAGTTCGTACGGCAGGACGGTGTCCTGACCGGAACCGCCCACGGGGCAGGGGAGGAAGTCCCGCTCAGCGACATCACCCTCGACGGCGACCGGCTTACCTGGAAGCAGGCCATCACCAAGCCCATGCGGCTGAACCTGGCCTTTGCCGTGACGGTCGACGGCGACACGCTGACCGGCACCTCCAAGGCCGGACGCCTTCCGGCCTCGAAGGTCACCGGCGAGCGCCGCACCGCCTGAGCGGCCACAGAGCACTGACCGTGACGAAACTGCTTCCCTGCATGTGCCGGCCGCCATTGTGGCCATCGGCCCGGTCACCGTCGCCGCGAGCATGTTCCCCCCCGGCCTTGCGCCGCGCCGACAGCGCCTGCCGGGTCGCCATGATGGGCTGTTACCGGCCTACGGGGTCTCCTTCGGCGTTGTCGTCCTGCGTGCGCAGCATCGCGTGGCCGCCGTGGTTCAAGGGCGTGCCGAGCTTCAAGTGGATGGCTTCGCGGGTCGTTCGGGCGTCGAAGACGTGGATCTCGCCGTGACCGCCGCGGGTGACCGCGAGCCAGTCCGTGCCTGGTGAGGCGGCCACCGCGCGGCGTTGGACGCCCTCCCAGGGGGTGCCTCCGCGACGGGGAGCGCTGTCCATGGCGGGTAGCGGGACGCGGCGAACGGTGTCGTCTGCGTCCAGCAGGATCAGTTCGTCGCCGTCCGGGTGGATGCGGGTGAACGCGGTGTGGTCCTTGGCGAGGGCCAGCCGGAACACCAGCCCCGGGCCCAGGTCGGTCAGGGTCGTGCGGTCCGTTTCCAGGTCGTGGCGCCACGCCTGGTTGGTCCACTCCGGCCAGCGCAGCGGGTTTGCGGGGCCGCCCCGCAGGGTCGACCACAGCGTCCGTCGCCGCGGGTCCAGCCGCAGGTACCAGCCCCGAGCGGGCGAATCCCACGGGATCACCGACTCCGCAACGAGTGCGTCGCCCTCGCGGCGCGCCCGGTGCACCCCTTCGCCGGTGGCCGCGAAGACACGGCCGCAGGACGGGTCTTGGGCGTCTCCATGTCCGTCGTCCGGCAGGGGGAGGTGTGCGTGGGGCGTGACCGGCGGGCAGCCGGGAGGTGCGCCGAGCAGGTCGGCGAAGCGGTGGACAGCCAGGGCGCCGGGTTCCCGGTGACGCAGGACGACCAGGGGGTCGCCGTCGCTGAGCACCGTCACCCCTGGCTCGCCCACGCGCGTACGCATCCGGGCCGCGTCCTTCGTGGCCAGGTCGACGACCGTCAGCAGATCCGACCACGGTTGGCCGTTCTTGCCCAGGCCTGTCGTGACGGCCACCCATCGGCCGGACGGGTCGCAGGCGAGGTGCTCGGCCGGTACGGCGACGGGAACCGCGACCTCCACCAGCTCGCGACCGAAGGGGTCGAGCACGAGCAGCTCGCCCCTGCGGTCGTCGACGCACGCCGTCCGCCCGCCCGGCAGTGCCAGGAAGCCGGCGTGCTCGGAGAGGTGACGGCCGGTGAGACGGTGCGTTTCGATGCCGTCCGGCACGGTCAGCACGTGGACGGATCCCCCGACGTGGTCGGAGACGAGCAGCAGCGGGCCGGCGTTCATCGAGAGCCTCCAGTAAAAGGGGATCAGATGAAAACGATTATCATGTATTGTCGATGCGTTCCGGGACCGAGAGAAGAAGCGAGGGGCATCGATGCTGCGCTCACCGTCGAGATTCGTCCGAGGCTGGATCACCGCAGCGCTGGTGGGTTCGGCGCTGGTCGGGTGCGGCGCGTCCACCGAACCGGCGAGCGAACAGGCAGCCGCGGCCGGCCCGAAGACCGACGTCGCGGTGGAACCCATCAAGGCGACACGGGAGTTGACCGACGCGAACGGCGTCAAGGTCTCCCTGAAGGAGGAACCGCAGCGCATCGTCTGCCTGTTCGCGCTGTGCGACGACATCCTGACCGAGCTGGGCATCGTCCCCACGGCCACGAACAGCGCACTCCTCGCCCACCCGGACTTCCTGGGGGAGGAGAAGGCGAAGGAGGTCGACATCATCCCGGGCGGGTTCATCGCTCCCGAGGTGGAGGCGATCCTCTCCCACAAGCCCGATCTCGTGATCGGTCTCGAGGACACGCACGGCAAGCTCGCCCCGGCCCTGAAGGACGCCACCACGTTCTGGCCCATGCAGCCCGAGACGTGGCAGGACAGCGTGGGGTACCTGCGCGATGTCGCCGCGCTCACCGGCCGTACCGCCGAGGGGGAGAAGGCCGAGAAGACCTTCCGGACCAAGCTCGCCGAGGCCGAGAAGAACAAGAGCGACAAGACCGCGCTCATCATCTACGGCAGCGACGAGAACTTCGGCGTCGCCACCCCGGGGACGGACGTGGCCGCCGGACTGTTCCCGAAGCTGGCCGACTATCCCTGGAAGTCCCGGGGCGTGGAGGGGAGTTACAGCCTGGAGGAGATCCTCGCGCGCGACGTGGACGTGCTGTTCGTCGAGACGATCGCCTTCGGCGAGCCGGACGGCACGCTGTCGGAGAAGCTGGCGAAGAACCCGCTGTGGGAGAAGATCCCGGCCGTGAAGAACGGGGACGTCCACGAGGTGAACTCCGAGGTGTGGGCCAAGGGGCGCGGCACCCGCTCGCTGGGCATCATTCTCGACGAGGCCACGGCCGCGCTGCGGTGAGCGCACCCACCGCGACGGAACGTGCGGTAGGTGAGGCGACCTCGGGCGGGCGGTTTTCCCGGTCCGGTAGGGCGTGGCAACTCGCTGTGATCATCGGGCTGTTGGTCGTGGCGTCCGCCTGCGCGCTGAGCCTGGGCACGCCGTACGTCCCGTTGCATCGGCTGCCCGGTGCGCTGCTGGAGGCGGACACCACGCTCGCCGGGGTCGTCGTCACCGAACTCCGCGTGCCCCGGCTGGTCCTGGCGCTGGTCGCCGGGGCCTGTCTGGGCGCGGCGGGGCTCGTGCTGCAGGAGGCGCTGCGCAACCCCCTGGCCGTCCCCGAGATGCTGGGCGTGTCGTCCGGGGCTGCACTCGGCGTGGCCGCGCCGCTGGTGCTGGCCGTGTCCATCCCCGCCGCCGTCCAGCCCCTGCTGGCCATCGGCGGGGCCGCGCTCGGCGGCGGGCTCACGCTGCTCGCCGCCGGGCTGGGGCGCAGCCCGTCCGCCGTTCTGCTCACCGGTGCCGCGGTCGCCGCCGCGTTGCAGGCCGCGCTGCTGGTACTCATGGTGATGGCCGATCAGCTCGACCTCCAGCTGATCTACCGGTATCTGCTCGGCTCGCTGTCCGCCCGTACCTGGGACGATGTCACCGGGCTGTGGCCCTGGCTGCTCGTCGCGGTGCCCGCGCTGGTGCTGTGCGCGCCGGTGCTGTCGGTGCTGCGGCTGGGAGACGAGGACGCCGAGGCGCTGGGTGTGCGTGCGCAGCGGGCCCGGTTCGCCGCGCTGGCCATCGCCGTCGTGCTGATCGCGCCCGTGACGGCCGTGTGCGGGCCGGTGGCGTGGGTCGGGTTCCTCGCCCCGCACCTGGCGCGGCGGCTCAACCCCGGTGCCGACGCGGTGCGTTGGCTGCCCTGGTCGGCTGCGTGGGGAGCTGTGGTGGTGGCCGTCGCCGACCTGCCGGCCCGGCTCGCGCTGGCCCCCGTGGAGACACCGGCCGGGGCCTGGACGGCCCTCCTCGGCGTGCCCGCCGGCATCGCCCTGCTCCGGACGGCTCATCGGAAGCCGAGGGCTTCGCGACGAGCAGCGGGGACCGGCACAGCTCGCTCGAAGCCGCGGGGGACCGGGCCCGAAGCGGTACCGACGGCGGCGGAGGAGGCCCGGTGAGCCGGCGTTTCGGGGCGCTCGCCGCACTCGTCGCCGTATGTGCCTGCGTGGAGCTGCTGGCCGGGCGGGGCATGTCCCCAGCCGTCGTCTGGGACGTCCTCGGCGGCGGTGGTGACGCGACGGAACGGCACATCCTGTTCCAACTCCGGCTGCCCCGGCTGCTGGTGGCTCTCGGAGCGGGGGCATGCCTGGGCGTGGCGGGTCTGGTCCTCCAGTCCGCCCTGCGCAATCCCCTCGCCGGGCCCGAGGTCACGGGTGTGACGCCGGGCGCGGTGCTCGGGGCCGTCAGCGCGACGGGTCTCGGGCTGGCGGGGTGGGAATCGCCCTTCGCCGTGGTCGCCGCCGCGTGCGTGGGCGGGTGTGCCGGGGCCGGGCTGCTGTGGCTGCTCGCCGGGCGCGGTGGGGGAGATCCCGCGCAGACCGCCGTGCACGGGGTGCTCGTGTCGGCGGTGCTCGGCGGGCTCACCGCCATGGTGCTGCTCGTCGCGCCGGGTGAGCTGGGCAGCGTCGTGCAGTGGCTCGTCGGCACGACGGAGGGCCGAGTGTGGCAGCACTGGCACCTGCTGTGGCCGTGGGCCTTGGCGTGGGGCGCTGCGGCGTGGCTGCTGGCCGGGCCGCTGACCCTGCTGCGCTGCGGCGACGACATCGCCGGCGCAGCCGGGCTGTCCGCCGCGCGGGCCCGGACGCTTGCCCTGGTGTGCGCGGTGGCGCTGACCGCGGGTGCGGTGGCCGCTGTGGGGGCGCTGGGTTTCGTCGGGCTGCTCGTACCGCACCTCGCGCTGGCCGTGTTCGGTGCGGACCTGCGGACGACGCTGCCCGGTGCCGCCCTCGTAGGGGCTGCCGTGGTGTGCGGGGCGGACGCGGCGGCGCAGCTGATGTCGCGGCTGCTGGCGGTCGCGCTGGACTCCGGGCGGCTCACGCTGCCGGTCGGGGCGCTCACCACGTGTGTGGGTGCCGCGCTGTTGCTGGTCGTCGTACGCCGCTCCCCGAGCCGAACATTCTGATGTCGACGAAGGATAGAGCATGACCGAACCCGTGGGGATCCGCGTCGAGGGAGTCCACTTCGGCTACCCCGGCCGACCCGTGCTGCGCGGTGTCGACGTGACCGTCGAACCGGGCGAGCTGACCGCGCTCATCGGCCTCAACGGCTGCGGCAAGTCGACCCTGTTGCGGCTGGCCGCCGGTCTGTTGCGGCCGGACGAGGGGCGCGTCCTGCTCGGCGGGGACGACCTGGCCCGGCTCTCCCGGCGCACCACCGCCCGACGCGTCGCGCTGCTGCACCAGTCGGCCCCGGCGGTGCCCGGTATGACGGTGCGTCACCTGGTGCGGCAGGGGCGGTACGCGGCGCGCGGCCCTCTCGGCATGCTGCGCGAGGGGGACGACCCGGTCGTACGGCGTGCGTTGCGCGACGTCGGTGTGGAGCAGTGGGCCGAGCGTGACGTCGACGCGCTGTCCGGGGGCGAGCGGCAGCGGGTCCGGCTCGCGATGGCGCTCGCTCAGGACACCCGCGTGCTCCTGCTCGACGAGCCGACCACCTACCTGGACCTGCACCACCAACTCGACGTGCTGCAGACCGTGGTGCGACTGCGCGAGGAGCGCGGCCTCACCGTCGTGATGGTGCTGCACGACCTGGCCCACGCCGCCCGGTTCGCCGAACGGATCGTCGCGCTGCGGGACGGCCGCGTGGTGGCCGACGGGACACCGAAGGAGGTCGTCACGCCCGGGCTGCTCGCGGATGTCCTCAAGGTGGCGGGCCGGGTCGGCCGGGATCCCGAGGGCGGCTGGCCGGTGTGTTACCCGGATCACCCCCTCACAGGGGTGGAATATGAAAATCATATTCATTAAGTTGGTGTCTGCGGTGCTCAACCGAACGCCGTACCTCCCTTGTGATGAAGGAGAGTTCATGGACAACGAGCAGGTCTTCGCGCCGATCGCCGACCCCGGTCAGCTGGCTCACGACTCCGCCTCCCACTCCAACGCGCTCGTCGAGAACCCCTTCGACGACACCGAGGAGTAAGCGAGGGGCCAGCACCCTCGAACCGTGGGCCCGCCCGTCGCTTGGCGGGCGGGCCCGCGCCCTTCCCAGGCACCTTCCCGACAGGAGAACTGACGTGTCGCGCAGCCAGCTCGCATCCGGTGTGGAGGTCGTCGCCGTGCCCGGGAAGGGCCTCGCCGTACGGACGGCCGACGGGGAGTTCCTCAGTGTGCGGACGGGCGACACGGACGCCAGTGGCCTGCTCTCCCGGCTCTCCGGCTCCGCCACCGACGAGCCGGACGCCGAACTCGACAGGCTGCTGGGGGCTTTCGAAAAGGCTGGATACATGACGGAAGGTCCGCAGCGAGCGGACTGGCCTGCCGAGCGCCGGGACATCCGGCTGCTGGGCGATGCCGGGCTGACCGAGCCGCTGGCCGCGCTCCTGCGGGCCTGTGGCGCCGAGCCGCAGTTCGCGACTCCTGACGACCTGGCCGGTGCCCCGGCCGACAGGGAACCCGCCGCTGTCGTGTGGTGTCTCGACGGACCCGTTCCCGAAGGGCTGTGGGACACGGCGGACCGGCTGCCGCAGCGCGGTATCGCCTGGCTGCGCTGCCACCGCGAGGGCTGGCAGGCGTACGTCGAGCCGCTCGCGGCCACCCCAGAAGACGTCACCTCGGCGCATGTCCGTGCCCGTCGGCTCGCTGCCACGCCCGCGCACCGGGAGCTGGCCGCCTACTGGAGCGGGCCCCGCACATCCGGTGCGCCCGTTCACCGCACCGCTCCCGCGGCCGGGTTGCTCGTCGCTCTGCTCGCCGACGATCTCACCCGGTGGGCCACCGACACCGCCGACACCGGCGGGCTGCCCGCCCGGCGCCGGCTCCGGCGCGTCGACCTGCGCACGCTGACCGTCACCGAGCACCCCGTCCTGCCTGTCCCCGACGTCGCCGCGATGCCTGGGACCGCCGGATGACGCCGCTCACCGTGGCCGTCGAGGGTCTCGCCACCGACGTCCAACTCCCGGACGGCGACGGAGCCTTCCCCGCCGTCCTCATCCGCACGCCCTACGACCGACGGCGGCACCGGGCGGAGCTGCGCGGCTGGGCCCGGCGCGGGTTCGCCGCACTGGTCCAGGACGTGCGCGGGCGCCACGCGTCGCCGGGGGAGTGGCATCCGTACGAGAACGAGGCCGCCGACGGAGCGACGGCCGCCCGCTGGATCCGCCGACAGACCTGGAGCAACGGGCGCATCGTGGCGGTCGGCGCCTCCTACGCCGCCCACTGCGCACTCGCCCTCGCACTCGACGCGCCCGAGGACGCCCGCCCGGACGCCGTCATCGCCGCCGTCCCGGTGCTGGGCCCGGCCGAGACGGCTCGCGAACCCTCGGGTGTGGAACGGCTGTCGGCGCGCGCCGGATGGTGGGCAGCCCATGGTGACCGGCGCGACTCCGACGAGGACGCCCTGGAGAAGGCTCTCGCCGCGGACCCCGGCCTGCTCGCCCACCTGCCGCTGATCGACCTCCCTGTCCGGCTCGGCCGGAGCCTCCCTTCCTGGCCCGGCCTGTGGGGGCACCGCGAGCGTGGCCGACTCCGCGCGCGGGCGCGGCATGCCGGGATGCCTCTGCTCGCCGTGGGCGGCCACCACGACCACTTCACCGAGGACACCGTCACACTTTGGCGCAGCTGGGGCGGACCCTCGGCGCGGCTGCTGATGGGCCCCTGGGGGCACGGCCTCGTCGCCGCGCCCGGGCCCGACGCCCGGCCCGCACACCGGGTGAGCCTCGGCGAGCTCTACGCGCGCTGGGCCCGCCTCGCCCTCGCGGGAGACCTCGCGTGCGGGCACCGTGGCGCGGTCGGGCTCGGCGGCAGCCCGCTGTGGGTGCCCGCAGACGTGGAGGGCGAGCCGCGCACCGAGAACGTACGGTTGCTGCACGGCTCCTCCTTCACGGCCGATCCTGAACGCCCCCTGGCGTCACAGCAGTTGACCGTCCCTACGGACGGCACCCCCGACCGCTGCCTGCTCGTCACCCCGCCGCTGCCGCGCCCGCTGGACGTTGTCGGCGCCGCCGAGGTGCGGCTGCGTGCCACCGCCGACACGCCGTCCGCGGACTGGGCCGTCCACCTCGTCGCGCTCAGCCCCGAGGGGGCAGCCGAGCGGCTCGCCGTCGGCGTCGTCCGGCGCGAGGATCCCCCTGGGCCTGCCGCCGAGTTCACCGTAGGGCTCGGCCGGCTCGCACGGCGGCTGCCCGCGGGCACCCGACTCCGCCTGGAGATCGCCGGGCACCACTTCCCGGCCCACGCCCGCAACCCGCACACCGGCGACGACCCGGTCACGGCCACGCGGCTGCTCGCCTCCCGACGCGAGGTCGACCCCTGGCACGTGGCGCTCCGGCTGCCCGTGCTCCGTACCCGTCCCATGCCCACCGATCCCGTACAGGAGATCCTGCGATGACGGCGCTGCCGCTGGAAGCCCTGGTCGACCCCGTCTGCGGCATCGTCCGCAAGGTCAAGCCCGTCGAGCACCCCGTGGGCGCGCCACCCCGCTACACCGCGCTCACCGCCGAGATAGCCGACGCCCGCAGGCTCGGCCTGTGGCCCGCCGACCGGGTGTCGCTCGGCACCACCTTCGGCGACCCCGAGGGCGCCCGGATCGCCGCCATAGCGGAGGGAATCGAGCGGTACTGCGGCAACCGCGTGCCGCCCCCCGGCCACCCCGAGGCGCCGCTGCGCGCCACGGCCGCCGAGCTGACGGGGAAGGGCCTGCGGCTGTACGGTCCGGACGAGCTGCCGGCCTACGCCGACTGGCAGTACGGCCGCGAGAAGTTCCCCTACCGCCCCCTCACCCCCGACACCCCGGCCCTGTGGACGCGCGGCGAGGAACACCTGCCCGGCGGGGAGAGAGCCGAGGTCCGGGCACCCGTCGCGCTCACCCACCTCAACTGGCGCCAGGGCGAGCTGCGTTCGCTGCCCCGCACCCACCACCTCAACTACGCGGGCATCGCCACCGGACAGGGCTTCGACGACGCCGTCGAACGCGGACTGCTGGAGATCGTCGAGCGTGACGCGCTCGAACTGTGGTGGCACCTCGACGGCCCGACCCGCGGTATCGACCCGGCCAGCGTGCCCGGCCTCACCGACGACCTCGCCGGATCCGGGCTCGACGTTCACCTCGCCGAGATGCCCTCGGAGTTCGCCCCCTGCATGGCCGCACTCGTCCACGACTCCCGGCTGGGCCTGTACGCCGCCGGGTTCGCCTGCAAGTACGACCCGGCCGAGGCCGCCCGCAAGGCCGTGCTCGAAGCCGTCCACACCTGGGTCTTCACCCAGGGCCTCACCGACCCCGACGGCTGGGTGTTCCAGGCCGTCGAGGCCGGGCTGCTCGCCCGCGGCCTCTACCTGGACCATCGCGAGGACCGGCGCTACCTCGACGCCTGCGGCGAACACTTCCAGCACGTACGGGACCTGGGCGCGCACGTCCAGGTGTGGCTGGACGAGCGCATGGCACCCGAGGCCCGGCGGTTCACCGAGCCCGCGCACGGCACCGTACCCATCGAGGCGGTGGAGCCCGGCAGCCGGGAGCGGCTGGACCACGCGCTGCACCACGGCGGCCACCGCATCATGACGTTCGACCTGACCACCGAGGACGTGGCCGAAACGCCGCTGCGCGTCGCCCGTGTCCTCGTATCCGGCCTCCTCCCCAACGCCCCGGCGGCCTTCGGCTACTTCGGCTGCCCGCGCCTCGCCGACGCCGCCGTCGCCCGCGGCTGGCGCACGACCGCGCCGCGCGCACCGGAGGACTTCACGCTGGCTCCTCCACCCCACATGTGAGGACGGCCTCGTGGATCTCGTCACCGCCCTCGCACGCGCCCGTTCCCCCGAGAAGCCCGGACCGGACACGCCCGCCGGACCCGCCGTCCGTCCCTGGCCGGGCCCGCCGCGCCCCCTGCCCGAAGCGGACCCCCGGGAGCTGGACCTGGATCGGCTGCTCCGGTTCTCCCTGGCGGCCTCGGACCGCGCCGGACGGCTGCGGCCCGCCCCGTCCGCGGGCGCGCTGCACCCGGTGGACGCCCGGCTCGTCGTGGGCACCGGCTGCCCGCTGCCGCCCGGACGCTACGGCTACGACCCGCTGCGCCACCGCGTGCACCTCATCGACCCGGAACCCGACGGCGCGCTGCCCGGGGCGACCGTCGAGCTCTCCGTCACCCCGCAGCGCACGATCTCGCATTACGGTCACCGTGCCTGGCCGCTGCTCCTGCTGGACATCGGGCACGCCGCAGGGGCGCTGTGGCTCGCGGCGCGGGCACTGGGCGTGGGGGCCGTGACAGTACGCCTGGACGGGGGCAAGGAAGACCCCTTGCCGCACTGCACTTCGCGCCGCCCGGGGAGGCGCGACGGGGTCCCGCGGCTCAGAGGGCGCGACGGGTTTCCGGGGGCCAGGGGACACGACGGGGTCCCGCGGCCCAGGAGGGGCGCGGCATGCACGCGGCCGTGCGCGCGCGCCGGATTCTCCAGACCGAGGGACCGGGTGTGGTTCCCCAGCCTGAGAGGACATACGAGGTCGTCCCGCCCGAGAGGACACACCAGGTCGTCCCACCCGAGGGGGCATACCGGGTCCTCCAATCCGAGGTGGGACACCGGATCGCGGACGTGCCCACGCCCGGCGAGCTGCTGGCCCGCCGCAGCGCCCGGCCACCGTTGCGGGGCGCCCCGCCCCGGGACACCCTGCGGGCGGTGCTCGCCACCGCCATCGAGGCGAGCGCCGGTGCACTCGCCTGGTGCGTGGCCATGGGCGAACCGCAGCCCGAACTCGCCGGTCTGGCGCCCGACGGCACACTGCGGCGTCTCGCCGTGGGAGAGGCCCGGCCGGCACTCGCCGCCTGGGCCGCGGGCCAGGCATGGCTCGCGGACGCGGGCGCCGTGCTGCTCGGGTACGGCTGCCCGGCGGACGCCGAAGCCCCGCAGATCCGCCGATCCCACCTGCGCGCCGGCTTCGCGGTCCACCTGGCCCACGTGTCCGCGTGCCGACACGGCCTGGCCGCCCGCCCCGTGGGCTCCTGGCAGCAGGCCGACCTCGGCGCCGCGCTCGGCACCCCGCCGGGCCGGGACTGGATCGTCCACGGCCTGGCCCTCGGCACCACCCACTCCGAAGAGGGGACCTCGTGATCGTCCACCCCGAGCTGCGCCGCGCCGCACGCCACGCACGGCGCCCCCTGCTCGCGGCCACTCTCCTGCAGGGGGTCGTCACCCTCACCCACCTCGCGCAGGCCGTACTGCTGGCCGTCGCCCTCGCCGACGTGGCCAGAGGCGACACGGACCGGCTCCCGCTGCTCCTCGGGGCGGTGCTCGGCGTCGTCGCCGCCCGCGCCGGGCTCGGCTACGGGCAGCGGCGCACCGCCACCCGCGCCGGAGCACAGGTCAGGGTGCACCTGCGCGACGAACTCCTCGCCCACCTCGGACGGCTCGGACCCGCACATCTGACCACCGCGCGCGCCGGAGCCGTCCGCACCACCCTCGTCGACGGGGTCGAGGGCGTCGACGCCTACGTCTCCCGCTACCTGCCCCAGCTCCTCATCACCCTCACCGTCCCGCCCCTGCTGCTCGTCGCCCTGGCCGCCGTCGAACCGGCCGCCCTCCTCGGCCTCGTCCCGGCCCTGCTGCTCGCCCTGTTCGGGCCGCGTGCCTGGGACCGGCTGCTGGCCAGGCGCGGCAAGGAACACTGGGACACCTACGAGGGACTGGGTGCCGACTACCTGGAGGCCCTCCAGGGCATGCCCGCACTCCGGGCCGCGGGCGCCGTCGGGCGCACCCGGGTGCGGCTGGAGAAACGCTCGGCGGAGCTGCACCGGGCCACCGTCGCCAAGCTCCGCGTGTCGCTCGTCGACACCGGGCTCACCGACCTGGCCATCCAGGGCGGCACCGCGGTCGCCGCGCTGCTCGCCTGCTGGTCGGCCGTCACCGGATCCACCACGGCGACCGGCACCTATCTGGTGCTCCTCCTGGCCTCCGAGTGCTTCCGCCCCGTACGGGACCTGTCCCGCGAGTGGCACGCCGGGTACTTGGGCGTGTCGGCCGCGGACGGGCTCCGGACACTGCGCACCGCCGAACCCGCCGTGCCCGACACCGGAACGGTACGGGCTCACTGGCCGGTCCCGCCCCAAGTGCATTTCGAGAACGTGGAGTTCTGCTACGACGGCGCCGAGGCGCCCGCGCTCCGCGGCGTCACCTTCACCGCCGAGGCAGGGCGCACCACCGCGATCGTCGGCCCTTCGGGCGCCGGCAAGTCCACGCTGCTCGCCCTGCTCCTGCGCCATCGCGACCCGCAGCAGGGCCGGATCACCCTCGACGGCCGGGATGTGAGCACGTACGCGCTCGACTCGCTGCGGCAGGGCATCGCCGTCGTCTCCCAGGAGACGTACCTCTTCCACGCCACCATCGCCGACAACCTGCGCCTGGCCCGGCCCGATGCCACGGACGACGACCTGATACGCGTGGCACGGACCGCCGGCGTCCACGACGAGATCGCCGCCCTCCCCGACGGTTACGCCACCCTCCTCGGCGAACGGGGCGCCACCCTGTCCGGCGGGCAGCGCCAGCGTCTCGCCCTCGCCCGGGCCCTGCTGGCCGACGCTCCGGTGCTCGTCCTCGACGAGGCGACGAGTGCGGTCGACGAACGCCGCGAGGAGGACATCGTCCGGCAACTCCTGGCCGCCGCGGGCGGCCGGACGGTCCTGGTGGTCGCCCACCGGCTCGCCGCCGTCCGGCACGCCGACCGCATCGTGGTACTCGACGGCGGACGCGTGGACGCCGTCGGCGAGCACACCGCCCTCGTCGAAGCCGGGGGCGTCTACGCCGAGCTCGTCAAGGCGGGCCACACGTACGAAGGAGGGCTTGCCGCATGAGCAGCACCACCGGCGCCGACGTAATGCCGGGCAGCACCGCCGACGCGGCAGATCCCGCACGGGGCTCACTGCGCGCCCTGCTGCCCGCCCTTGCCGGGCACCGGCTCATCATGGCCCGCACCTGCGCCGCCGCACTCCTCGAACAGGGCTCCCTGGTCGCGCTGTTGACGCTGGCCGCGCACACCGTCGGCACCGCGGTCATCGAGGACCGTGCCCCCTCGACCGGCACGGTCACCGCTCTGATCGCCCTCGTCCTCATACGCGCCCTGATGACCTGGCGCGAGATGGACCTCTCCCACGACCTGGCGTACCGGGTGCTGGCAGAACTGCGCGTGCGGATCTTCGACGGACTCGCCCGCAGCGCACCCGCCCGCGTGGCCGGCCGGCGCAGCGGTGATCTGGCCGCCACCGCGATGGCCGACGTGGAGGCACTGGAGTTCTTCTACGCCCACACCACGGCCCAACTCCTGGCATCCGGCGTGGTGTTCACCGGCGGAGCCGCGGCACTGGCCACGGTGGAGCCATGGCTGCTGGTCGCGGTGCTGCCGGTCGCCGCACTCCTTGCCGTGGCACCCTTCGCCGACGCACGCGGACGCGCCGCGCGCGGGGCCCGCACCCGGGCGGCCGCCGCGAAGCTCTCCGCCGACAGCGTGGAGACCGTCGACGGGCTGCGCGAACTGCTCGCCTTCGGCGGGCTGACCGAGCGGCGCGGCCGTCTCGCCGAGCAGGGCCGGAGGGTGGGCGAGGCCCAGCGGGCCGAGGCCACCTGGGAGGCCATGGCCGCCGCCGTCCGCGACGCCCTGATCGTGCTCGCGGTCCTCGGCGTGGTGGCCGCCGCAGCACAGTCCGTGACCTCGGGGCGGCTGCACGGCGCGTGGGCCCCGGCGGCGATGGCACTCGCGCTGTCGGTGCTGGGCCCGGTCGCCGAGTCGGCCAGGGCACTGAGCCAGGCCGTGGGCCTGCGCGCCGCGGCCGCCCGCGTCGACGCGGCGCTGAAGGCCCCCGCTCTCGCCCCGCCGCCCGTCTCACCCCGCCCGCTTCCCCCGGGCCCCCTGGGCATCCGGCTGCACCAGGTGAGCTTCCACTACGGGGGCCGCCCCGTGCTGGACGGAGTCGACCTGACGGTTCCCGCAGGCCAGACCCTCGCCCTGGTCGGGGTATCGGGGGCCGGCAAATCGACCTGCGCCCACCTGCTGGCCCGCTTCTGGGACCCGACCGAAGGCGCCGTCCACCTCATACCCCGCGACGGCGACCCCCTCGACCTGCGCGACGTGGCCGACGCCGAACTGCGCCGTGCCATTGCCGTCGTCGGCCAGGACACCCCCCTCTTCCACGGCACCCTCGCCGACAACCTGCGCCTCGCCGCACCGGACGCCGACGACGACCTCCTGACCGAAACGGCCCGGCTGTGCGGCGTCGACCGGATCGCCCCCATGAACACCCTCGTCGGAGAGCGCGGCGCCACCCTCTCCGGCGGCCAGCGCGCCCGGATCGCCCTCGCTCGTGCCTTGCTGGCCGATCCCCGGATCCTCGTACTGGACGAGACCACCGCCCACCTGGACAACGCCGGTGACGCCCAACTCGCCGCCGCGCTCGCCCAGGGCAACCGCACCACCATCGTCATCGCCCACCGCCCCGCGACCATCCGCCGCGCCGACCGCATCGCTGTCCTCGAATCCGGCCGCATCGCGGAGCAGGGCACCTGGGACGACCTCACAGCCCGCTCCGAGGGGCCGCTCAACCGCGTACTGGCCGTCACGCCCTCCTGAACTCGATGCACGGCCGTGGCCGTGCCGGGCAGCATCCGACGGAGTTTCTGGTCTGCCCCGCCATGGGCACAGCGACCGGTTCAGTCGGCGTCGGGGAGGGGCCGGCTCTCTCCCTGAGCGACTTCGATTCCGGCATGCGAGCCCGCGGCGGCGTTGCTCCCTCGGGCCCACTGTGCCAGACCCGCGGCGGCGCTCAGCCGCTCTTCGACAGCCTCATGCGTACTCCGGCCGGCTACTGGTCGCGCGCGTGTGGGACGGTGAACCGTCGTCGCCGAGAACCTTGCCGACGTGCAGTCGGGCACCGGGGGCGACGCCCTTCTCCTTGCCGTCGGCGGCGGCGCCGCCGACGACGATCGTGGAGGCGACATGGGTGCCGTGACCGTTACGGTCCACGACGCCCTCGTCGGGAACGAAGCTGCGCGAGGAGGCGACGACGCCACTCGCGAGGTCGGGGTGTTCGGTGTCGTAGCCGGTGTCGAGGACGGCCACGTCGACGCCCTGGCCGGTGTTACCGCCCTTCCACACCTCGGGGGCACCGATCTGGGCCACGCTCGACGCCAGATCGGCAGTGACCTTGGCATCCAGCCAGACCTTTTGGACGCCGCCGTTGAGGGCCGGTGCCTCCGATGCGGCCTTCGCGATGCCGGACTTCGCGCCGGCCGGGCTGGTGAGGTCGGCCCAGAAGCGGGCGGCCGCGCCGTGGCTTTCCCTCAGTGCGGTGCTGTTGATGCTGGTCAGTGACCGCGCACCGGTGGCACCCTCCGGCAGGGAGGACAGGTCCTTCCTGCGCAGGGAGTCCGAGGGGTAGCTCAGGATGAGGGGCAGCCCTTGCGAGCGGGAGCCGTCGTAGCCGTGGGCGACGAGCCGGGTGACGTTGAACAGTGCCTCGTCGACGAGGCCGGCGGCGACGTGCTGTTCGGCTGCCGCTGGAAAGACATAGACGTCGCCGTCCTGGGTGGTGATGCGTGCGTCTGCACGGCCCCCGTTCGCGCCCGCCACGGACACGGTGGTGGGGCCGGAGCCGCTGGGGGTGACGGTGACGCGGTCACCGGTGATCAGGGTGACGGTCCGCGGGGTGGAACCGAGGGAACCACCGTCGGGTATGACCGCACCGGCGGGCGGGGAGACGCTGCTACTGGCTGCTGCCGGGGAGCAACCGTCAGCAACGCCGTTACCGCCGCAAGAAGGGACAGGCGCTGCCGGGCTGGTACGTGGGAGTCTTACATGTCTCACATGAATCCTTGGCCAGATCAGAAACCGTTGGTCACAACCTGCTGGCGAAAATACCAACGGTGCATTCACCCATGGATCACATGGTCTTGACCAGACACGCAAAGCAGACATCGCATGTTCACCCTTGTCGGCGATGCTGTGTGCGACTCCGTGAACACCCCGACCGGCACGGGAACCGGCGGATCGCCAGCGGATTCTGGTAGCCCATCAGCAGCAGTACCACCGACCGGGCTGTTAAGGCCTGTCTCGCGCGGTGCGGCCACGCCTGCGTCGCCCGGCGTCGAACTTGGCTGGAAATCGTCGGTACCGCCCGGACCCGCTGTCCATCGCCGCCCGGCGCGTAACGGCCGGGCGCCACCACCGACGCCCCCTGCCCAGGGCCGGGAAGACGGGAACGACCACACGTCACGGTGTACAGGGTTCTCCCCTCAACCAGCAGATCAGCAACGGAACTTGACCTTGCACCGGCGGTGCCCCGCCGTGTCGGCCGCCGGCATCTGCCCCGAATCGAAGTCCGGATCACCTCGTCCGTCTGGCGTCGGGCCTGCTGAACCGTGTGACACGGTCTCGACCGTGATGGTCCCGTCAGCCCTGTATCGCGCTGCCCGCGCACGGCTGATGGGCTTGCCGATGGACGTACTACCGCGCGCAGTTGACCGACTTTCGGACATTGATCTCCGCACTCGTGACAGTGGGAACAGCACGCTGACACTATCTGCACAGTGTTCGAGTCAGCTCCGGGGGAGAAGCGGCTCCGACGCAGCCATTGCCCCACCCGACGTCACATGCGACCACTCGTAAGGAGCCCAGGAGTGTCGAGCACCGTCCGCTTCAGCCGATCCATGTCATCGGCATCCCGCCCGCCCAAGCGCAGACGCGCCATGGCGACTGCGACCGTCACCATGGCCACGCTCATCGCGTCCGTTCTGCCCCTCGCGTCCGCGAGCGCACAGGACGAGCCACAGGGGACCGTGGCGTCCCCCGTGTCCGGTGCGCGCCTGGTCCCCCTCTCCCCCACGCAGCACAGCCAACTGCTCAAGGCAGCGGCCGGCACGAGCGCCGGTATGGCTCAGTCTCTGAATCTGGGTGACCAGGAGAAGTTGATACCGAAAGACGTCATCAAGGACGCCGACGGCACTGTTCACACGCGCTATGAGCGCACTTTCGCCGGTCTGCCCGTACTGGGAGGCGACCTGGTGGTGCACCAGCGGGCCGACGCCCGGACGGTCACCAAGGCGTCCGACGCTAGGCTCACGGTTCCGACGACCAAGCCCAC
Source organism: Streptomyces sp. KR55 (assembly GCF_052245645.1). Taxonomy (NCBI): domain Bacteria; kingdom Bacillati; phylum Actinomycetota; class Actinomycetes; order Kitasatosporales; family Streptomycetaceae; genus Streptomyces; species Streptomyces sp. KR55. Next base: position 17,106 of record NZ_JBQQCE010000081.1, read on the forward strand.
CGTCACGACCGCGACAGCACGGGAGTCGGCCCTGGACATCGCCGCTCAAGAGAAGACCCGCAAGGCCGCGGTGGACCGGGCGCCGCGCCTGGTGGTCTGGATGGCGACCAACAGTCCGGCCCTGGCATGGGAGACCGTCGTCACGGGGGTCCAGAAGGATGGCACACCCAGCCGACTGCAGGTGGTGACCGACGCGAAGACGGGCAAGCAGCTCTCGAGCGTGGAGCAGATCCACTCGGGTACGGGCGCCGGCCAACACAACGGCACTGTGCAGATCGACTCGATCCACAACGGCGACGTCTTCGACATGGTGGACGCCGCCCGCGGCAACCACGGGACGTACGACTACGACGACCGCCGGATCATGACGGACGACGACGACGTCTGGGGCGACGGCACGCCGTCCAACCGCCAGACGGCCGCCGTGGACGCGGCCTATGGCGCCCAGCAGACCTGGGACTTCTTCCACTCCCGCTACGGCCGCGACGGCATTGCGGGCGACGGCGTCGGAGCGCGCTCCTTCGTGCACGTCGGCGACGGATACGTCAACGCGTTCTGGGACGACGAGTGCTTCTGCATGAACTACGGTGACGGCGTCGACAACGCCCGGCCGCTCACGTCGCTGGACATCGTCGGCCACGAGATGACTCACGGCATCACCTCGGCCACCGCGGGACTGATCTACCAAGGCGAGTCCGGCGCGCTGAACGAGGCCACCAGCGACATCATGGGTACGGCCCTGGAATTCTTCACCGACAACCGCAAGGACGTGCCGGACTACCTGCTCGCCGAGAAGGCCGACATCTTCGGCACCGGCAAGCCGCTGCGGTACATGGACCAGCCGTCCAAGGACGACAACGGCCTTGAGGCTTCGCAGGACTACTGGACCACCGGCACCAAGTACCTGGACGTGCACCAGAGCTCGGGCGTGGCAAACCACTTTTTCTACCTGCTCGCCGAGGGAAGCGGTAAGAAGACGGTCAACGGCGTCCGCTACAACAGCCCGACCTTCGACGGCAAGCGGGTCTCTGGAATCGGACTCAAGTCGGCCACGGACATCTGGTACCGCGCGCTGACCGTCTACATGACCAGCACGACGGACTTCGCCCGTGCGCGTGCCGCCACGCTCCAGGCCGCGGCCGACCTGTACGGGGCGGGCAGCAAGAAGCACGAGGCAGTCGGCAACGCCTGGGCCGCCGTCAACGTCGGCCACCGTTACGTCCACCACATCGCGGTCAACACCACGAACCCGCGGAACGTGGCGACCGGCCAGCAGGTCAACTGGCAGGTCGAGGCGCAGAGTTCCCGTCCCGGCGCCCTGAGGTACTCGGCCAAGGGTCTGCCGAACGGTCTGTCCATCGATGCGAGCACCGGCCTGGTCTCCGGAACTGCGGTGAAGGGCGGCGACTTCAAGTTCGCCGTCACCGTCAAGGACGCCGCGGGCAACCGCCGGACGGTCTGGTACGAGTGGACCGTCCTCGCCTCCGGCGGCGACTTCTTCGTCAACCCGGGCCGGTACGACATCCCGAACTGGGCAGTGATCGAGAGCCCGATCACCGTCAGCGGCCGCGAGGGCATGGCTCCGGCCGACCTCAAGGTGAGTGTGGACCTCTACGCCACCGGCACCGGCTTCTATGTGATCGACCTGGTCAGCGAGGACGGCCGGGTCGTCCCGGTGAAGCCCTGGTCGTGGGACGACCCCGCCTGGGTTCCGGAGCTGCACCAGACGTACACCGTCGACGCCTCCGCGATCCCGGCCAACGGCACCTGGAAGCTGCGGGTCAGGGACAACACTCCCGGCATCTTCATCGTGCCCCCGGGGTACCTCGACAACTGGAGCCTGACCTTCTGAGTGAGTTCCCGGCCCTCCCCGTTCGGTTCCGGTGCCCGGTCCAACGGGCACCGCACAGGGGCTGACGCAATCGCGGCCTCACGACACGGCATCCGCTGTGTCGTGAGGCCGTACGTCCACGACGGCTCCTGGGTGTCAGGTGGGGCGTCTCGTGCCGTATCAGTTCACGGGTGGCGGTGCACGGCTCGCTGACCATCGGCACACTCTCCTCCAGCAGGCTGGTCGCCTTGCCCGCACTCTTCGCGGAGTACGACGCGGAGCACCCCGGCATCCGCCTGCGGCACGTGCTGGTGATCTGCCGGATGCCCTCCACGTCGGACATTCCCACGCGGCCTGCTGGTCGAAGCGGGCTTCTCGGTCTCGTCCGGGCGGGACAGGGCCCACTTCTGCAGCAGGTCCAGCAGCTCGCGGCCGGTGTGAACATCGCCAGCATCGGGGCTAGTTCGTGTGTCGGGCAGTCGGGCAGCATGAGTTCGCTCCGGATGATCTGGCTGAATGCGGCTATCGCCCCCCGTGCGGGTCCACGGGCTGCGGACACCGGTCGGCCCCGCTTCTCCCGGCAGGCCGACGTCGGCGTAAGTGAGGTCCATGCCGGTCTCAGCGCTCAAGACCTCCACGATCAGGCGCGGCACAGGGTCGCGTGGACCGAGCCCCTCAGCCACGCCCGTACCCAGCTCTCGTCTGTCGCCAGCCCGGTGATGCCCTGTGCGGCGTCCCGCTCAGTGATCAGGCGGGCTAAGCGGTTGTTCGTCAGGCCGCACCGGCCACGACATCCTCGTGGAACAGCGCCTCGTCCCCGACCCGGACAGAGCCCCCCGGTGTGTACGGGGTGGGGCACACCAGGCGCCCCGGAGGAATGCCGCGGCGTATGGGACTTCCTGCGGCTGCGGACCCAGTCCCTGGCATGGGCCCTGGAGGAGGTGACCGCCGGCCGTCCTGCTGCCGTGGCCCACGTGGTGGACGGGCCGACAGAACTCGTCGGCCGCACGCTGTGCCTGCTCGGCGACGGAAGCGCGTACGACGGGACCCTTGGCAGCCCCCGCGAGGACCAAGCGGTCGCCGCTCCGACCCGTGCCCACCTCAGAGCCGGCCGTACCGGACTCATCGAAATCGGCGGGGACTCCGACACCTGCCCCGAGCACCTCTCTGTCCTCGTCCACGTCAGCGCGCCCCGCCCCCACATGCTGATCTTCGGTGCGGTGGATTTGCCCGCCGCTCTCCAGCCAGGCCGGAGCGTTCCTCGGCTACCACCTCACGGTCTGCGACGCCCGCCCCGTCTTCGCCACCCCCGCCCGCTTCCCGCACGCCGACGAAGCCGTCACCAACTGGCCCCACCGCTACCTGGAACACACCGAAATCGACGCCCGCACGGCGGTCTGCGTCCTCACCCACGACGCCAAGTTCGACATCCCCCTGCTGAGCCGAGCGCTCCAACTCCGCGTCGCCTACGTGGGGCCCGTGTCAGGGACGAGGTGTACGCGCTGCATGTCAACCGGTGCGTCGTGTTCGTGGTGCGCCGGATGCGGGTGATCGACATGGAGCGGCGGGTTGCCGCGGCCCGACGCCGGGCCGCGGCGACGATCAGACGTGCCTGGGTGGAACTGATGAAGCGCCTCGGCTACGAAAGGTTTGTCGCACAGGGCGGCGACTGGGGGGCGATCGTCGTCGACCTGATGGCCCTGGAGGCGCCCCCGGAGCTGGCCGGCATACACACCGATATGGCCGCGGCGGTGCCACCCGACATTCATACGGCGGTCCAGAGGGGTGACCCGCTGCCGTCGGGGCTGTCGCCGGAGGAGAAGCGCGCGTGTGAGCAACTGCTCTTCTTCTACAAGCACATCGGGTACGCGCAGATGATGGGGGACCGGCCGCAGAGCATGACCGGCCTGGTGGATTCGCCGGTCGGTCTGGCGGCGTTCACGCTCGACGATGACGCGGCCAGCCTGGAGCTGAGCTGCCGGGTCTTCGACGGCCGGTCCGAGGGGCTGACGCGCGACGACATCCTCGACAACATCACGCACTTCTGGTTGACGAAGACCGGGGTCTCCGCGGCACGCGTCTACTGGAGAACAAGCTCCCGTTCTTCGCCGTCAAGGGTGTCACCATCCCGGTGGCCGTGAGCGTCTTCCCCGACGAGCTCTACCAGGCCCCCTCGCAGCTGGGTGGAGCAGGCGTATTCCAACCTCGTCCACTACAACAGGCTGGACGTCGGCGGCCACTTCGCCGCATGGGAACAGCCCATGCCCTCACCGAAGAAGTCCGCGCGGGTTTCCGGTCACTGCGACAGAAGAGCAAGTAGGAGCCCCTGCCACGGCGAGTGCGGGGAACGCCTCCATCCAGTCCTCGACGACGAGCAGCCGGCTGCTCGTCGCGGGGACGGGCACCTCCACCTGCCCCAGCGGCGGCGACATGGGCCGGGTGCCGGCGGTTCATTGCGGGGTGAGCCGTTGGCGGATGTCGTCGAAGTGCCGGTGCATGGCGGCTTCGGCCTCCGCGGCGTTTCCGGCGCGGACGGCTTCGACGATTCTTCCGTGCATGCGGGCGAGTTCCTCGCCGTCGGCGGTGGTGCCCAGGCCTTGGGCGCGGACCTGGTGGAAGGCGTGCCAGAACGCGTCCAGGAGTTCGCTCAGCAGTTCATTGCCCAGGGATCGGTGCAGGGTGCGGTGGAAGGCGCGGTCGGTCTGGGAGGCGATCCCTCCCGCCTCACATACTTCGGTGTGCATTTTGCCGACCAGCGCGTCGAGTTCCTCGAGATTTTCGGCCGGCAGCCGGCCGGCGAGCCGGTGCATGAGCCCTGCCTCGAGTGCCTCGCGCATCTGCAGGAGCTCGAGGAGGCTGTCCTGGCCGCGGCGGTGTCCGACGACGGTGCGGAACGCCATGGCATTGGTCAGCGGTTCGAGCGACATGGTGCCGACGTAGGTGCCGAAGCCGCGCCGAATCTCGATGATGCACATGGCCTGGAGCGACTTGAGCGCCTCCCGCAGGGAGTTCCGGCTGACGCCGAAGCGCTCCATCAGCTCGGTCTCGGTGGGGAGCGGGTCGCCGGGGCCGAGGCCCTGTTCGACGATCAGTTCCTTGATCTTCTCCTAGGCGTCGGCAGCGACCGACCGCATGTCCCGTCCTCCCTGCCCTTGACTTTCCCTCATGGTCATGTCTCACTCTAACGGACGTAGGACATCCTACGTCCTATGCACTGTCCTGGGTCCGTCCCGGACACAGCAGCACGACCTGGAGCACCGCATGTCCCTTCGCACGCCCCTGCGCGGCGTCATCCCCCCGGTCATTACGCCCCTGACCCCGCAGGGCGAGGTCGACGTCCCCTCGGTCCGCCGCCTCACCGAGCACCTGATCGACTCCGGGGTGCACGGTGTGTTCCTGCTGGGCTCGAGTGGTGAGGCGGCCTACCTCACGGACGCGCAGCGGCTGACCGCGCTGGAGGCGGCCGTGGACACGGCGGCGGGCCGCGTCCCCGTGCTGGCCGGAGTCATCGACACCACCACCGCCCGTGTCCTGGACCAGGCCGCCGACGCCGTCAAGGCGGGTGCCGACGCACTCGTGGCCACGGCGCCGTTCTACACGCGCACCCATCCGGTCGAGATCGCCGACCACTTCCGGCGCATCCGCTCCGGCGCCGACCTGCCGCTGTTCGCCTACGACATCCCGGTCGCCGTGCACACCAAGCTGCCCCGCGAGGTCGTGCTCGGTCTCGCCGCCGACGGCACGCTCGCCGGGCTGAAGGACTCCAGCGGCGACGAGGGCTCGCTGCGCCGCCTGCTCGTCGAACTGCGACGGCGCACCGACGGCTTCTCGGTGCTCACCGGTTCCGAACTCACCGTCGACGGCGCGCTGCTGGCGGGTGCCGACGGGGTCGTGCCCGGTCTCGGCAACGTCGACGCCCGCGGCTACGTACGGCTCTACGAGGCCGCCGTGGCCGGCGACTGGAGTGCCGCGAAGGCCGAACAGGACCGGCTGGCGGCTCTGTTCTCGCTCACCGATGTGGGCGACCCGGCCCGGATGGGCCCCAGTTCCTCCGCGCTCGGCGCCTTCAAGGCCGCGGCCCACCTGCTGGGCCTCATCGACTGCGCGGCCACGGCCGCCCCGCAGGTACCGCTCGACGAGGCGGCCACGGCCCTGGTCCGTACCCGCCTGCAGGAGGCCGGACTGCGGTGAGCCGAGGGCCGGGCCCACCCGCCCGGCCCTTTGCCCGGCCCGGCTTTCGCCCCTCTGCGGCCCCGCCCGCCGCCCCCCTTCACCGACGCGCGTCCTTCTCACCCGCATTGGATCCGTCATGTCATCTGCGCGCACCACCCCGCCACCCCTGCCCTGGTACCGGGAGATCACCCGGGAGAAGTGGAAGTCGTTCTTCGCGGCCTGGATCGGCTACCTCCTGGACGGCTTCGACTTCGTCCTGATCACCCTGGTGCTGACCGAGATAGCCGACGACTTCGGACTGTCGACCGTGGAGTCCGCGAGCCTGGTCTCCGGCGCCTTCATCACCCGCTGGCTCGGCGGTGCCGTGCTGGGCGCGCTCGGTGACCGCTTCGGCCGCAAGAGCGCCATGGTGGTCAGTATCCTGCTGTACTCCATCGGCACGTTCGCCTGCGGCTTCGCCTGGGACTACACCAGCCTGTTCACCGCCCGCCTGCTCATCGGCATGGGCATGGCCGGGGAGTACAGCGCCAGCGCCACCTATGTCCTGGAGAGCTGGCCGACCCGGTTGCGCAACCGCGCCTCCGGCTTCCTCATCTCCGGCTTCTCCCTGGGCGGCGTCCTGGCGGCCGAGGTGTACGAGCAGGTGGTGCCCGCCCACGGCTGGCGCTGGCTGTTCTACATCGGGCTGTTCCCCGTCGTGGTCGCGCTGTGGGTGCGGCGCTCGCTGCCCGAGGCCGACGACTGGGAGGACCGGGTGGGCGCCACCGGGGAGCGGCCCAACCCGTTCCGTCCGCTGTTCACCGGCCGGCGCCGGGCGTGGACCAACACGGTGCTTGCGATGGCAGCCACCGCGTCGCTGTTCGCGGTCTTCACCCCGCTCGGCGCGGGCGCGGTGCCCGTGCTCTCCGTCGTGGCGGCGGGCTGTCTGATCGCGTTCGCGGTGCAGCTGGGCGGGCGCAAGCGGTGGCTGCTGTTCGTCGCCCTGTGCGTCACCGTCTTCTGCGCCTTCCTCTACAGCTGGCCGGTCCAGGCCCTGCTGCCCACCTACCTCAAGACCGAGCTGGGATTCACTCCCGAGCAGGTCAGTGACGCCCTCTACTACGCCGGGTTCGGCACGATGGCCGGCTGCATCATCGCCGGCTTCATCGGCGACCGGTTCGGCACCCGCACCGCGTACGCGTGCACCCTGCTGGTCGGCATCGCCTTCGTCTTCCCGGTCTTCGCGATCAAGGACAGCCTTGTCGGCCTCGGCGTCCTGCTCTTCCTGATGCTCGCCTGCATGCAGGGCATCTCCGGGCTGCTGCCCAAGTACATCGCCGGGCACTTCCCGACCGAGACCAGGGCCGCCTCCCTCGGCTTCACCTACAACGTGGGCGCGCTGGGCGGTGCCGTCGCCCCGGTGCTCGGCGCCAAGCTCGCCTCGACCATGCCCCTGGGCCAGTCGCTCTCGGTGCTCACCTTCTCGCTGACCGTGGTGGTGATCCTGCTGATCGGCTTCAACGTGCCCGCCCGCCTCAACCGCCTCATCGACCCCGACACCGTCCCCGACTACCTCCTCACCGACGTGGCCGAGCCCGCCGGCAGGCCGAAGGCCGGCGACATCTCCCACGCCTGACGCCTCGACACGACGGTGCCGGCCCCACGGCGGGGCCGGCACCGTCACCGCACCGACGACCGCCGCAGCGGCCGGGCTCCATCGCGTATCGCGCCAAGAGAGCGGCGTGGTGGGCGGCTTGGAGTCGCTATGAGACTGGTCACATGACATCTCATTGACGATCAAGCGGAGTGGCCGCAATCTATAAAACGTTTCCAACGGCCGTAGACGTTTACGGACATTCCCGTCACCAGGCGTCAAGAGGTAAGCGGGTGACACGGATCGCCGGCGGTGGCCAACCGACCATCGTCTCGATCGCGGAGCGGGTCGGCGTCTCCATCGCCTCGGTGTCCCGGGTCCTCAACGGTCTCGGAGGCCGCCGTGACACGGTCGCGAAGGTGGAGCGCGCAGCGCTGGAACTCGGCTATGTGCCCAACGCGGTGGCCCGCTCCCTCAAGGGCGGCAGGACCCGGCAGCTCACCTTCGCGATGCCCGATATCGGCAACCCCGTGTACGTCGCGATGGTCCGCGCCATCCAGGCCGTCGCCAAGACGGAGGGTTACCGGCTGCTCCTGCACTCCACCGACGCGGTGGTCGACGACGAACTGGCCGTGCTGCGCAGCCTGGGGGACCGCGCGGTCCCGGGGCACTGGGAGGGCGACCTCATCATCGGCACCGGCCGGTCCGCGATCGGCACGCTCGTGGAGCGCACGACACGGTTCACCATGCTGCTGCACCTGCCGCGGATGGACGGCTACGGCGTCGAGCCACGGGTGAAGAACGGCCCGGCGCTGGCCGGCCGCGGCGCCGAGGCCGTGAAAGACGCGATCGCCGACACGATCACCACGCTGCCCGAGCAGCTGCGCCGTTCGCTGACCTGGGACCGCGGCAAGGAGCTGGCCCAGCATGCCCAACTCCGCATCGACACCGGGCTGCAGGTCTACTTCGCCGACCCGCACAGCCCCTGGCAGCGGGGCACGAACGAGAACACCAACGGACTGCTGCGCCAGTACTTCCCCAAGGGCACAGACCTGTCGCGATGGGAGGCCGGTGAGCTCGAGGCCGTTGCCCTCGCACTCAACAACAGGCCCCGCAAAACCCTCGGTTGGAAGACACCCGCCGAAGCCCTGAACGAACATCTACTATCCGTCCAGGAAGCCGGTGTTGCGACGACCGGTTGAGTCCGGGTTGCAAACCTGGATCCGAGTGGTGGGTCAACTCGCCTCGCTGGGGCGGGATGCCGGCGCGGTCGCGCTGCCACAGCGCCATCTCCAGGGCACCCAGCACGAGGTCGGTGTGCTTGGTGGTGGCGGCGGATCAGCCGACGATGCGGCGGGAGAAGGTGTCCACGACGAAAGCGACGTAGACGGTGCCGGCCAGGCCGCCACATGCGTGAAGTCGGCGACCCAGGTGCGATGGGGAGCGTCGGCCACGAAGTCGCGGTCGACCAGGTCGGGGGCCCGCTCGGCGGACGGATCCGCCACGGTGGTGACCACCTTCTTGCCGCGGACCGCACCTTTGAGGCCCAGCTCGCGCATGAGCCGCTCGACGGTGCAGCGGGCCATCTGGTGGCCCTGCCGGTTCAGCTCCCGCCAGATCTTTCTGGCGCCATGGACACGGTAGTTGGCCTCGAACACCTCCTTGATCACGGCCTTCAGCTCCTCGTCGCGAACCTGACGGGCGGGCGGGGAAGCCTGGCGTTGCTTGTGGGCGTAGTAGGTGGAGGGGGCGATGCTGCAGTCGTGCTCGGACAGCACACGGCAGATCGGCTCGACACCGCCGAAGCTCCCGGTACTCGTCGATGAACGCTACGAGCGCAGATGTGGCCGGTCGAGCTCGGCGATGCTCCTATGTCAAGCAGCCAAGCTCATGGGCGTTGGGGGTAGCGGGTTGAGGGGTTGGCCGAGGTCGGCTTGGTCGGCGAGCAAGGCTCGGTAGCCGCGGTCGGAGATGCGACGCCGCAGCAGTCGCAGGGCCTCCGTCTCGGTCGTCCTGATCCCCAGCTTGGCGGCGACCGCCTTCATCGCGGACCACTCGGTGTCGTACTCAGGCCGCACCTCGGCGACCATGCGAACCGCACGCTTGCGCAGCTCAAGAGGGCAAGGGCAATGCCGCGTAGTTAGCGTGTGACGCGATCCGTCAAATCGCCTGTGGGGGCGGCGTGTTGTGGAGGCATGGAGACGGGACCTCGGGTATGGCAGGTAGTCGACCAAGATCTATCTGCTGTGCGAGG
>NZ_JBQQCE010000810.1:0-2298 GCF_052245645.1 Streptomyces sp. KR55
GGCGGTGGGCGGGCGACGCGACCTGGTGTCGGTGGTCTCCTGCGACGCGGCGGCCGGGGTCGCCGTCCCGCTCTGCCGCGCCGAGAACATCGCACTGATCGGCGGCGGGGGAACGGATCTGCGCTCCGGTTTCGCCCGGGCGCTCCGCTCCCGGCCCCACCCGGACGTGATCGTCGCCCTGACGGACGGTCAGACACCGTGGCCCTCCGCGCAGCCGCCCTGCCGCACCGTCGTCGGTCTCTTCCCCCGTCCCGCCCGTGCCGTGGACGAGGAGAACCCCGACTACGTCCCGGACGCCCCGCCGTCTTGGGCGCGGGTCGTCACCATCAGCTGAGAAAGCGCAGTAGCACGGCATCTTTGTCCGTCACGAACGGTGGCGGGATCGCCGAGGAGATCCGAGCACACACCATTGACAGCAGACCGCTGCGAGCTGAGACTCATGGCTCAGCTCGAGGTGAATTTTACTTCACCAGACGAACAAGCGGCTTCAGTTCCAGGGCGATCCCCAGCCCAAGGTCGAATCTCCAAGGACGAAGATGACCTCCTCCTCTCCCTCCACGTCTGCCGTACCCCGTCCCCCGCACACGTTCCGCTCCGTCTTCCCTGTCCTGGCCCTGTGCTGGCTGGCCGTGTTCTTCGACGGCATGGACGTCAACATCTACGGTGCCGTCATGCCGCACATGCTCGACGACACCGGGCTCGGGCTGACCCCGGCCACTGCGGGCACCATCGGCAGTTGGACGACCTTCGGCATGCTCATCGGCGCTCTCACGGCCGGAAACCTCACCGACTGGCTGGGCCGGCGGCTGATGCTCGTCTCCAGCGTGACGCTGTTCTCCGTCGGCTCGGCGCTCTGTGCCGTGGCCCCGGGCGTCGGCCTGTTCGGGGCCGGTCGCTTCGTCGCGGGCCTCGGTCTCGGCGGTCTGATGCCGCTGGCCCTGGCCATGGTGATGGAGTTCGCACCACCGCGCCGCGCTGCCCTGACCACCGGACTGCTGATGACCTCGTACCACTTCGGCGGCATGGCGGCGACCGGGCTCGGCCTGACGCTGGCTCCGGCCCTCGGCTGGCGCTGGGTGTTCTGGGCGGGCGTACTGCCGGCAGTGATCGCCGTGCCGCTGCTGCTGACCCTGCTGCCGGAGTCGCCGGGCGTGCTGCTGGCCCGCGGTGAGCGGAGCAAGGCCGACGCCGTCGCCGACCGCTACGGCTTGTCCCGCCCCACCCCGGTCGAAGCACCGGCCGCCGGCGCGGCGGGCCGCCTGGCCGCCGTACGAGCTCTGTTCCGCCCGGAGTCGCGCTGGGCGACCCCCCTGCTGTGGGTGGCCTCCTTCTGCGGCCTGCTGCTCGTGTACGGCGTGAGCACCTGGCTGCCGCAGATGATGCGGGCCTCCGGCTACGGCCTGAACTCCTCCGTCAGCTTCCTCCTCGTGATCAACGCGGGCGGCATCGTCGGCCTGCTCATCGCGGGCCGCACCGCCGACAAGTTCGGCGCGGTGCGCGTGTCCGCGATCTGGTTTGTGCTGACGGCTGCCGGCGCACTGCTGCTCAAGGCCCATCTCCCGCTGGGCGTGACGTACGCGGTGGTGGCCGTCACCGGTGTGTGGCTGTTCAGCGCACAGGTCATGGTGTACGCCGCCACCGACACGGTCTACCGGGACAGCGAGCGCGCCGCAGGACTCGGCTGGGTCACCGGTGTCGGCCGCACCGGCGCCGTCGTCGGGCCCTGGCTGATCGGAGCGCTGGCCGCGGGCGGCAACGAGAGCTGGGGCTTCACCACCTTCGCCCTGGCCGGACTGGTGGGCGCGATCGCCATCGCCCTCGTCCCGCTCGCCGGTCGACTCGGCAGCAGCGCCCCGGCCACGGCGGCCGTTGCCCCTGCGGCGACCGGCGCGGGCAGCTCGGACGCCTGACGCTCAGCCCCGGTGGACCTGGCGAGTTACTCCCTCTGGTCGGTCGTCCTGCACAAGGGCTCGGTCGTCCTGCACAAGGGCTACGACCCGCGCCTCGACACCGCCGCGTCGTGAGCCCGACAGCGAAGCGGGCGCCCTCGTATCGCGGGCGCCCGCTTCGTGGGGTGGGTCAGGCCGGTGTCCTGGCTGCCGAGCCCGCCCGGGACGGCTGCCGTACGACGCGGCGGCGCCGGATCGGGATGCCCATCGTCGGATTGGCGACGCCCCAGGCGGCGCCCTTGCAGACCAGTTCCTTGTAGAGGGCGGCGACGCGGCCGGTCAGGGCCACCCGGACGGCGCGGTCGTCGGCGGTGACGTACTGGATCAGGCCCTCCTTGCGGCCCAGCGA
>NZ_JBQQCE010000811.1:0-2291 GCF_052245645.1 Streptomyces sp. KR55
CATCGACGCGCGGGCATGGCGGCGTCAGGGATTTGTCCGCAACTCGGCCGGACCGCACGGCAGAGGGCCCGATGGGACACGCCTCGCCGAGCCGGACGGTCACGTCGGCGCGGAACGGCTCGGGCGGTCGCGGAGCGGCGTCGCCCGCCCCGGCGGGGTGGGGCCTCGGCCCGACCGGCCCGGCACCGGCGGCTACCTCATCGAGCATGGCGACATCCGGCCTCCTCACCATGCCACGCGTTGTGCGGAAAGCACCGCGCGGACGTGGCGAGACGACCACGTCGTCAGTGTGACACCGGCTGCGGTGATCTGCGAACGCAGAGGAATCGATGATCCCGGTGGGCAGGCCTCCCACGATGGCGATCAAGGTGATCTGTCGGGTTGGTCCGCATATGCGATTCTGGTACGTGACTGCCCCGAGCTTGTCGGCATCTGCGGCATGGACGGGAGGTAGGTGGCGGACATGCCTCATGACGGCCTTGCCCGGGCCGGGGCCACGGAGCCGCGGGCATCCGAGACCGGCTCCGCAAGCACAGGTTCTCCGCTTCCGGAGCCGGCGGCCGCCGTGACCGATCGGGCCCTGAGGTTCGCCGCAGCGGAGCTGGCAGCGGTCTATGTGCCCGGTATCGGGAGTGCCGAGCTTCGGCTGGTGGACACGGTCGGATGCGCTCCTTCCCGGTACGGGCTGCCGGAGTCCTTGCCCCTGTCCGGCGACTCACCTGCGGCGCACGTCTTCCGCACCGACCGGCCGCTGTGGCTGAATTCCGCCGAACTCGCCTCCTGCTCCGAGGGCGGGCCGACACCGCCGCGAGTGGAGGCGTCGCTCGGTGCGCTGCCACTCGGGAGGGGAGGTGCGCGGCTGGGCTGCCTCGTCGTCATCGGGAGTTCCGCGGACGGCTTCGAGGCCGGGCAACGGCGCTTCCTGGAGCGGTACGCCGACGCGGTCGCCGGCGTGCTCCGGGCCGGGACGGGCCGCCCCGCGCCGTCGTCGCTGCTCAGTCCCGCCCTGCGGAGTCTGCGCGTCGGCTTCTTCGTCCTGGTGCCGGGCACCGGCCTGATCGAGACGGACGAGACCCTGCTCGAGCTCGTCGGCCTCACACCGGACGACTTCGACGGCAAGGCCGAGACACTGCTCGCACATGCCCTCCCGGAAGACATGCACGCGCTGGTGTCGGTCCTGGAACCGTCGACCCAGCCGTTCGGTCGGCGGGAGCTGGAGTTCCGGGTCCGCTGCCCCAGTGGTGAAATGCGCTGGCTGAGCCTGAGCAGCCGGGTGGTGGCGGGCACCGACGAACGGCCGGAGCAGGTGCTGGGCGTGGTGATGTCCACCTCGGTCCAGCGGCGGAGCGCCGACGATGTGTCCAGGATCCAGTGGCTGACTGCCGCACTGGACGATGCCACCACAGTCGATGACGTCAGCCAGGTGATGGTCACCGCGCTGCGTGAGCCGCTGGGCGCCGACCGGGTGGCGCTCGCCGAGTTGCAGGACGGCCATCTCATGGTCACCGTGCTCGACCCGCCGCAGCCCGACGCCTGGCCGGAGATCTGGCGTTCCCAGTGGCGTTCGGAGTGGCCCGACTCACCGGTCAGCGCCCTGCCCACCCTTCAGTTGGCCCTGCGCGACGGACGTGTGGATCTGTGGCCGGCCGGCACAGCCCTCGAACCCGGACTCGCAGAAATCGGCACCGGAGGTCTGGCCGTCCTGCCGCTCCCCGCCAAGGGCCGGGTCGCAGGCGTGTGCCTGGTCGGCTGGGATCGGCCGCACGAGTTCGTCCCCGAGGAGCGGTCCCTGCTGACCGCCACCGCGGCGCTGATCGGGCAGGCCCTCAAGCGTGCGCACGAGCATGACGCCGAGCAGGAACTCGCGACGATGCTGCAGCGCAGTCTGCTGCCCCGGCGCCTGCCCGAGCTGCCCGGGGGGACGGCCGTGGCCCGCTATCTGCCCGCCAGGCGGGGGTTGCAGGTGGGCGGTGACTGGTACGACGTCATCGACCTCTCCGAGGAACGCGTGGCGCTGGTCATCGGTGACGTACAAGGACACAGCGCCGGAGCCGCGACGATCATGGGCCAGATGCGTACCGCGGTCCGCGCCTACGCCGTGGAGGGCCACCCGCCCGACGTGGTCGTCTCCCATGCCAACCGCCTGCTCGTCGGTATGGAGACCGACCTGTTCGCCACCTGCTGCTATGCCGAACTGGACATGGAGGAGGGCAACGTCCTGTTCGTCCGGGCCGGGCACCTCTCACCACTGCTACGGCATCCAGACGGCCGTACCGACGAGGTGCAGGTCG
>NZ_JBQQCE010000812.1:0-2259 GCF_052245645.1 Streptomyces sp. KR55
ATTCCCGGACCACGGACACGATCCGATGGCGCCGGATGCGGAGCGAACGCGGGGGACCAGTGTGCCCAACACCGTTCGAGGCACGCGGCTGAGCATGTGCAACTCATGCTCAGTCTTTAGGAACGGTAGGCCGGGTGAGGTCTTCGGCTTGGCGCACGCGCTGGTGTGCCGGCGGTGGGAGCATGCGCTGCGCTGGGAGCAGGAGCAGGCGGGCGACCGTCCCGCACCGTCACCCTCCCGCACCGCGAAGGCGCCGACGACTCCACGCTACGAAGGGAAGGCGACGTGGCGTGTGTCGGGCGTCAGCAGAAGCTGCGCCGCCTGCTTGGCTTGGCGGGCCGGTGCGGGTGTGCCTGAGATGGCGGCGGTGGTCATGGCTCCCTCGGCCAGCAGGGCGATCTGGGTGCCGGTATCTGCTGCCGCTCCCGCAGCTGTTGCCAGTTCCCGCAGGTAGGCGTGGAAGGCGTCCTTGTGGTGCCGGGCCGCGGCGGCGACCTGGGGTGATGTGCCGCCCAGCTCGCCGAAGGAGTTGACGAAGGCGCACCCGTGGAAGTCGGCCTGGGTGAACCAGTCTTCCAGCCAGTCGAAGACGGCGAGCAGCCGCTCCTGCGGAGTTTCCGCGGCCGTGTCGACATGCGTTGCAAGGCTTTGGAGCCAGCGGGCATCCCTGCGGGCCAGGTAGGCCTCGACGAGGTCGCCCTTAGAGGGGAACAGCTGATAGAGGCGCCGCAGCGTGACGCCCGAGGAGTCCCGGATCACGTCCATGCCGACAGCTTGGATACCTCGGGCATAGAAGAGGTCTTCGGCGGCGTCCAGGATGCGCTCGCGCGCCAGATCGGTGTCCAAGGTTTTTGCCCCCTTGCGTGAGAACCGTCGTTCTCCTAGTGTAGGGGACATCGTGAGAACGACCGTTCTCACTGCCGTAGGGCTTCCCAGAGGAGTGCGTCATGTCCGAGCAGCGTCCCCCGTTCCCGCCGTTCACCCGGGAAACGGCGATCATGAAGGTCCGCCAGGCCGAAGACGGCTGGAACACCCGCGACCCCGAGAAGGTCGCCCTCGCCTACACGCCCGACTCGCGCTGGCGCAACCGCGCGGAGTTCGTCACCGGCCGCGAGGAGATCGTGAAGTTCCTGACCCGCAAGTGGGACCGGGAACTGGACTACCGCCTCATCAAGGAGCTGTGGGCGTTCGACGGGAACCGCATCGCGGTGCGGTTCGCCTACGAGTACCACGACGACTCCGGCCAGTGGTTCCGCGCCTACGGCAACGAGAACTGGGAGTTCGACGACAACGGCCTCATGCGCGTGCGCCACGCGAGCATCAACGACCTGCCGATCGCCGAGGAGGAGCGCAAGTACCACTGGCCGCTGGGCCGCCGACCCGACGACCCGACGACCCGACGACCACCCGGGCCTGTCCGACCTCGGGCTGTAAAACCCCCACCCGGCGGCCGGCCAGGAGCGCGACCGCATCCGGGCATCCAGGCCCCGTGCCCGGCGCCCTCTCACCCAGCGTGAGCGGACAACCGCACTGCAGTGGCCGGCACCCCGCTCCGACCGCAAGCCACCCCCCACCAGCGCCCTGGGCAAACAAGACCCAGGGCGGGGCCTCCCCCTGGTGTGCGGACACCCAACCAGGCGGTCCCGCTCATCACAGCGCGCATCCACCACGCCCGCGCTCTGCCCCAGGAAGCCCGAAGCCGTGGCGCGTTCCGGCGGGCAGCCGGGCGCGACAGGCCGGGTTCGAACACGGCCGGGCCGGGACCTGTCATCGCCCCGGCCCGGTGCGACCGATCACCTCATATAAATCCCCTAAGGAGTCAGCCATGTCCGAGTCCCTCACGCGGCCCGTCCTGGAGCCCGCCGCCGCAGCGTTCGCGGAGGCGACCGCCAACCCGCCGTACCTGTTCGACCTGCCCCCGGCGGAGGGGCGCAAGCCGTCGACGAGGTGCAGTCCGGCGAGATCGAGAAGCCGCAGATCGACGAGGAGTGGATCACGGTGTCGGGCGGTCCGACGGGCAGTGTCCGGGCCCGTATCGTCAAGCCCGCCGACGCGACCGGCACCCTCCCGGTGATCATCTACATCCACGGCGCGGGCTGGGTGTTCGGTAACGCCCACACCCACGACCGCCTGGTACGTGAACTCGCGGTCGGCGCGAACGCCGCGGTCGTGTTCCCCGAGTACGACCTGTCGCCCGAGGCCCGCACCCAGTCGCCGTCGAGCAGAACTTCGCCGTCGCGAAGTGGGTTGTGGAGCAGG
>NZ_JBQQCE010000813.1:0-2258 GCF_052245645.1 Streptomyces sp. KR55
CACGAAGGTGCTGACGGTGCCGGGGCTCGGCGATGGCGCCGCCGGACGGCGGTCGCGGGCGCGGACCGAGCGCGGGCGGACGACGGGTGCCCGACGACCGCAAGGGGCGCTCACCAAGCTGCATCTGGCGGCGACGGTGCAGGCCGCGACGCCGCATCAGCGGGCGCGGGGGCGCTCCGGGCCGGGGCTCGTAGTGCGCCGGGACGATCTGCGGCAGGCGACGCGGGAGGGGCGTGAGGGGAACCTCGTGCTGTTCGTGGTCGACGCCTCCGGGTCGATGGCGGCGCGGCAGCGGATGGGCGCCGTGAAGGGGGCCGTGCTGTCACTGCTCCTCGATGCCTACCAGCGGCGGGACAAGGTGGGGCTGGTGACGTTCCGCGGGTCGGCGGCCGACGTCGCGCTGCCGCCGACCTCGTCGGTGGACGCGGCGGCGGCCCGGCTGGAGTCGCTGCCGACGGGTGGGCGTACGCCGCTGGCGGCCGGATTGCTCAAGGCGCACGAGGTGCTGCGGGTGGAGCGGCTGCGGGATCCGGCGCGGCGGGCGCTCGTCGTGGTGGTGACCGATGGGCGGGCCACAGATGGAGGGGCGGCGCGATGGGGGTCCCCCCAGGCTTTCGGCTCTGGGGGAGCCTCCGGCCGGGGTGGTGGTCGGGCGACGGGTGGGACCGAGCCGGTCGCGTTGGCCTCGCGTGCGGCCGGGTTGTTCGCGGCCGAGCAGGTCGCATCGGTCGTCGTGGACTGCGAGTCGGGGCCGGTGCGGCTGGGGCTCGCCGGGCGGCTCGCGGGTGAGCTGGGCGGTACGGCGGTGACGCTGGACGAGCTGCGGGCGGACTCGATCGCCGGGCTGGTCAGGGAAGTTCAGGGCAACAGGAGGGCCGCGTAATGCCGCAGGGGCAGCCGAGTGTCGTACCGGACGACGGACTGACGACTCGTCAGCGGCGGAACCGGCCGCTCGTCGTCGTGCACACGGGCGTGGGGAAGGGCAAGTCCACCGCCGCTTTCGGGCTGGCGCTGCGCGCCTGGAACCAGGGGTGGCCGATCGGGGTGTTCCAGTTCGTGAAGTCGGCCAAGTGGAAGGTCGGCGAGGAACGGGCGCTGCGGGTGCTCGGGGACTCCGGGGAAGGCGGGTCCGTCGCCTGGCACAAGATGGGCGAGGGGTGGTCGTGGGTGCAGCGCGACCAGCAGATGGACAACGAGGAGAAGGCCCGGGAGGGCTGGGAGCAGGTCAAGCGGGACCTGGCCGCCGAGACGTACCGGCTGTACGTGCTGGACGAGTTCGCATATCCGATGCACTGGGGCTGGGTCGACACCGACGAGGTCGTGTCCGTGCTGCGGGACCGGCCGGGCACCCAGCATGTCGTCATCACCGGGCGGAACGCGCCCGAGAAGCTGGTCGACTTCGCCGACCTCGTCACCGACATGTCCAAGGTCAAGCACCCCATGGACGTCGGGCAGAAGGGGCAGAGGGGCATCGAGTGGTGACTTCTGTGCCCCGGTTGGTCATCGCCGCACCGTCCTCCGGCAGCGGCAAGACCACCGTCGCCACGGGGTTGATGGCCGCGTTCGCCGCGCGGGGGCTCGCCGTGTCCCCGCACAAGGTGGGGCCGGACTACATCGACCCCGGGTATCACGCGCTCGCGACCGGGCGGGTGGGGCGGAATCTCGACGCGTATCTGTGCGGGCCGGAGTTGATCGGGCCGTTGTTCCTGCATGGGGCGCGTGGGTGTGACGTCGCCGTCGTGGAGGGGGTGATGGGGTTGTACGACGGGGCCGCGGGCGAGGGTGAACTGGCGTCCACCGCTCATGTGGCGAAGCTGTTGCGGGCGCCGGTGGTGCTCGTGGTCGACGCCTCGTCGCAGTCTCGGTCGGTGGCGGCGCTGGTGCACGGGTTCGCTTCCTGGGATCCGGAGGTGCGGGTCGGGGGCGTGATTCTGAACAAGGTCGCCTCCGATCGGCATGAGCTGCTGCTGCGGGAGGCGTTGGAGTCGGCCGGGGTGCCTGTGCTGGGGGTGCTGCGGCGGGTGGCTCGGGTGGATACGCCTTCGCGGCATCTGGGGTTGGTGCCGGTCGCCGAGCGGCGGGCGGAGGCCGTGGATGCTGTGGCGGCGATGGCCGCGCAGGTCGAGGGTGGGTGCGATCTCGAGGCGCTGTTGGGGTTGGCGCGGAGTGCGGGAGCGTTGTCGGGTGCGGCCTGGGATGCGGCTGAGGCCTTGATTTCTTCGCCCCCGCCGCCCCTTCCCGTTCCCGACCCTGGGGGC
>NZ_JBQQCE010000814.1:0-2242 GCF_052245645.1 Streptomyces sp. KR55
GTCCTCAAGGCCATGTACCAGGCCCTGGACTCCCGTCTGCCGGGCGCGAGTTGGTGGTCGAACCCGAAGGCGTCGGGGCCGGTCCTGTCCGGCACGCAGTGGCAGTGGGACATCTACAACGGCCGGCACCGCGAGCTGATGAACGGCAACCCCGACAAGGTGCTCACCGAGGGCGACGCCTGGAACGACGAGGACCTGTCCGCCGTCCACCTGGACGACGCGGGCACGGCGGCACTGCGCCAGGACGCCCGGCTCCTGGACCGCGTCTACCCGAGCGCGACCGCCGGCACGACGGTCGCCTTCACCTACGAGGACCGCTCCCGGGACGGCTCGACGACCCTGACCTGGAATCCGGTGCCGGGTTCGCTGCCGAATGCGGCCCGTCTGGTCGGCTCGGGCCAGTACGCGCTGCTGCTGTGGCGGTCGGACGGCGGCGAGGCGCCCACGGAACTGCATCTGCCGGCGTCGTTCCCGACCTCGGCGACCACGGTCGTCTCCGACATCGGCACGGCGTACGCCCCGCCGTCGTACACCGGCACCACCCCGATCGGCGTGGCCGCCGAACCGGGCGGGACGGGCAGCCGCCGCCTGCTGCTCACCGCGCCGGACTCGGGCGTCCTGCACTACGCACTGGTGACCAACGGGGCGACGGCGCCGTCCGCGGACCTGCTGGGCGCGGCCCGCGCCGAGCTCACGGCGTGGGCCGCGCGGGCGGTCAACTAGCCGACGGGCCGGTCCAGTCGGCGGGCACCTGCGCCAGGCGCACGCGCTGGGGGTGGTCGCCGACCGGGACGGACACCGTCTTGCGGCCGGTGGCGAAGTCGATCGCGGTGACCTGGTCGGCGCCGCTCTCGGAGACCACGCAGGACTTTCCGTCACCGCTGACGGTCGACCAGTAGGGCTTGGAGACGGGGACGAGGGGGCCTTCCTGAAGGGTGGCGCGGTCGACGACGGTGGCGTAGTCGTCCATGGTGCCCGCGATGCACAGCTTGGTTCCGTCGGGCTTCATGGTGATGCCGTGGTGGCGCGAGTCGTTGACCCAGGTGGTGCGGTCCTCGCTGGTGTCCGGGTTCTCGGGGAGGGTCTTGGTGCGGGTGATCTTGTCGGAGGCGACGTCGTACTCGAAGAAGCCGTTGAAGAAGGACACCTGGAAGTACAGCTTGCTCTCGTCGGGGCTGAAGGCGGCGGGGCGGACGGCGTCGGAGTGGTCGTCGAGGCCGATCGCGTCCAGGCGTGCGCGCATGTCGATCACCTTGACCTGCTCGAAGGTGGTCGCGTCGACGACGGTGATGCGGCGGTCGCCCTTCGTCCAGTCCAGCCAGGGCTCGTCGAGGGCGGTGTTGACGTCGCCGATGGCCATGTTCCAGATGTACTTGCCGTCCCGGCTGAAGACGTTCTCGTGCGGCTTGTCGCCGGTGGCGAACGAGCCGACCTGCTCGCCGGTGTCGATGTCCAGTACGTGCACGGTGTTGGACGTCGAGGCGGAGACGGCGACGCGGGTGCCGTCGGGGGAGACCGCCATGTGGTCGGAGCGGTAACCGGACACGGGGAAGCGCCAGTTGATGTCCCCGGTGGCGAGGTCGATGGAGACGACGTCGGCGAAGCTCGGCCGGGAGACGACCATCGACCGGCCGTCCGGGGTGGAGTACATGTCGTCGACGAACTGGTCGTGTCCCTCGCCGACGCTGTTGCGGATCGCCATGAAGTAGATCCACTTGATGGGATCGGCGTTGATCTCCACCAGCCGCTCCTCCTTGTCGGGGATGACGTTGATGCGGCCGATCTTCGCGAAGTCGCCGGTGGACCTGATGACATCGGCGGTGCCGTCCCAGTTGTTGCCGACGAACAGCACCTCGCGCAGGGCGGCGGAGTCGGGGCTGTCGGCGACGGCGGTGGTCGCGGGGGCGGTGAGGGTCAGGGCGAGGGCGGCTGCGATGGAGCAGAGGTGCCTGGGGCTGATGGCAGGCATGGGTGCTCTCTCCTCTGGAGATGGGCGGCTGGCGCGGGCATGTCAATGAACGAATCTGAATACGAGGTCGTTCAGAGTTTTACTTACTGGAAAGTAAGGAGCGGGCACCCTTCTCCACAAGACTGCGTACACGACAAAATTGGCGAACGGCGAAGGACAGGAGGGACGTTGACAGGCAGGCTCAGGGCGCCGACCGGCCGCTACGGCGGCAGGTCCGCCGAGGAACGGCAGGCCGAGCGGCGCCGACGCTTCCTGGACGCCGCGCTCCAGCTC
>NZ_JBQQCE010000815.1:0-2239 GCF_052245645.1 Streptomyces sp. KR55
AGTGTGCATAAGCGTGCATGAGATTACTCTAGTGGTGCTATGATCTTCGCGTGAATCTGACTGAGTGGGCGCGGGCGCAGGGGATCAGTCCCCACACGGCGTATCGCTGGTTTCGTAACGGGACACTTCCCGTGCCTGCTCAGCGTGTCGGTCCCCGCACGATCCTGGTAAACGTCGAAGCTGCGACGGCGCCGGAAGCTGTCGGCGGGCTGGGGCTGTATGCCCGTGTCTCCTCGCACGATCAGAAGGCGGACCTGGAGCGCCAGGTGGCCCGGTTGTCGGCGTGGGCTGCGAAGGCCGGTCACCGCGTCGTCCGTGTTGAGGCGGAGATCGGCTCGGGGATGAACGGTTTCCGTTCCAAGGCCCGTCGTCTGCTGGCCGACCCGGCCGTGACCACCGTGGTGGTCGAGCACAAAGACCGGCTCGGGCGGATGAACGTCGAACTCGTCGAAGCCGCTCTGTCCGCGCACGGGCGCCGCCTGGTCGTGCTCGATGACGGTGAAGTCGAAGACGACCTCGTTCGCGACATGGTGGAGGTGCTGACGTCGTTCTGTGCCCGCCTGTACGGCCGCCGGTCGGCGAAGAACCGCGCCCGAAAGGCTTTGGAGGCAGCCCGGCATGGCTGACCTCCGCCCGATCGAGGCACCGTTCGTCGCTCTCGGACCGTCCGGTGTCGCGATCCGCGACCGCCTCAAGCACCTCACCACCGACGACGAGAAGGTCTTGCGGCTGGTCGGTGACCACTTGGGCTCGCTGGCGGGGAAGGACCTCAAGGCCCGCTACGCGGTCGGCCTGGATCACGACACCGACGCCTGGGCGGAGCGGAAGCGGTCCCTGACCGAGGAGTCCTCCTCGCGGTGGGCCGGGTCGATCACGAAGGCCACGCACGACCAGTGGGCGCTCTCGCGGCGGGCCCAGTTCGCCCACATCCAGAACCTCGAAGCCGGTATCCGTACGATCGCGCACCGGCTGTCGCTGCCGGTCGGCGAGAAGGGGACGAAGCGGACGCCCGGCGGATACCGCAGCCGTCAGGAGTGGTTCCAAAAGACCCGGCGCCTGCACCTGCTTGAGGACCGGCTGACCGCTGAGCGGGCCGACCGCGAGAACGGGCGCGTCCGTGTCGTACGCGGCGGGAAGCGGCTGCTTCGCAACCGTCACAACCTCGAACAGGCTCAGCTCACCGAGACCGAATGGCGGCAGCGCTGGGAGGCGGAACGGCGGTTCCTCCAAGCGGACGGCGAGTCGGGGAAGCGGTTCGGGAACGAGACCATCCGCGTCACGCCGGATGGCGAAGTCAGCATCAAGCTCCCGGCCCCTCTGGCGCACCTGGCCAACGCCCGGCATGGCAGGTACGTGCTCGCCGCGAAGGTGTCGTTCCCACACCGAGGCGAGCAGTGGCGCGACCGGATCACCGCTAACCGGGCTGTCGCGTACCGCATCCACGAAGACACCGCCCGCGGGCGGTGGTACCTGACCGCTTCCTGGTCGATCCCGCTGGTCAAGACCGTGCCCCTGACCACGGCCGTGACCGGCGGCGTGATCGGTGTGGACACCAACGCCGACCACCTCGCCGCCTGGCGACTCGACCAGCACGGAAACCCGATCGGCGCCCCGCACACCTTCACCTACGACCTGTCTGGCAACGCGCAGCACCGCGACGCCCAGGTGAGGCACGCGCTCATCCGGCTGCTGCACTGGGCCCACCGCCATGGCCTGGCCGTCGCAATCGAAGACCTCGACTTCGGCGCGGAGAAGACCCGCGAAAAACACGGCAGGCGGAGGAGGTTCCGCAAGCTGATCTCCGGCATGCCCGTCTCCAAGCTGCGGGCCCGGCTCATCTCGATGGCTGCCGAACTCGGTATCGCCATCGTTGCTGTGGACCCGGCCTACACCTCGATGTGGGGCGCTCAGCACTGGCAGCGCCCCCTCACCAGTAAGAACCGCCCCGTCACGCGGCATCACGCCGCTGGTGTGGCGATTGGACGACGCGCCCTCGGGCACCCGATCCGGCGACGGACGGCACCGCCCCCTCACGACCAGAGCGATCGTGCGGGGCATCGGACCGTCCAGGCCAGACCGGAGGCCCGAGGGCATGAGGAAACCCGCCCCTGCATTCCCGGACCACGGACACGATCCGATGGCGCCGGATGCGGAGCGAACGCGGGGGACCAGTGTGCCCAACACCGTTCGAGGCACGCGGCTGAGCATGTGCAACTCATGCTCAGTCTTTAGGAACGGT
>NZ_JBQQCE010000816.1:0-2228 GCF_052245645.1 Streptomyces sp. KR55
TCCGGCCGGCCGAGCGCAGCGCGGTGACGATACGGACCTTGTGGGCCGGGGTGACCCGGGCGAACACCGTGATGTCCGGCAGCGTCCGGGCGAGCGCGTCGTCGTCCAGGGCGTCCAGCTCCGCCCCGGTCATCAGCCGGGGCTCCTCCTCGGGCTGCAGCTCCCGGGCGATCGCGGCGGCGGTGCTGGGATGGTCCCCGGTGAGCATGACGATGCGCACCCCGGCCCGGGACAGCCGGTCCACGCTCTCCGCGGCCGTGGCCCGCACCGGGTCCGCCAGGCCCAGCAGGCCCAGCAGACACAGCCCGTCGACGTCCGCGTCGCCGAGCTCGGCGGGACCTTCCCGCGGCGCGCCCGTCGGCAGGACGTGCTCGGCGACCGCGAGGACCCGCAGACCGTGCCGGGCCAGCCGGTCGATCTCCGCCTCGATCTCCTCCCGCAGCGGGTCCCCGAACGGCTCGGTGGCATACGGCTCGGCGGCACCCCGGCGGATGCGGTCACAGCGGGCCAGTACCACCTCGGGTGCGCCCTTGACGGCGAGCCGCGCCTCGGAGTCGGTCCGCCCCAGCACGGCGTGGAAGCCGCGCCCCGGCTCGAACGGCAGCTCCGCCAGCTGCTCCCAGGTGTCCGAGCCGAGCCCGGCGGCCCGCTCCGGGGAGGCGCCGAGCAGCTCGGCCCCCGCAGCGATGGCACGGTCGGTGGGGTGGGCGAGCGTTGCGGCCGGGCCCCGCGGACCCGCCAGGGCCGCCGTGGCGACGATCCGGCGCAGCGCCGGGGTGAGCCGGTCGGGCGGACGGCGTTCCAGGGCGTCGGAGACCTGCTGAAGACTGATCCGGCCCTCGGTGAGCGTGCCGGTCTTGTCGAAGCACAGGACGTCGGTGCGGCCCAGCGCCTCGATGGTGGAGGCGCTGCGGACCAGGGTGTCGCGGGTGGACAGCCGGCGCGCCGCGGCCAGCTCCGCGACCGTGGCGACGAAGGGCAGCCCCTCCGGTACGGCCGCGACACACAGGCTGACCGCGGAGCCCAGGGCGGCGCCCGCGGGTCGCCTGCGCAGCAGTTCGACGGCGAACAGGACGACCCCGGCGGCGATGGACAGCGGCAGGAACCACCGGCCCAGCGCCTTCAGCCGCCGCTCCACACCGCTCTCCGGCGGCCCGCCCTCGGGGCCCGCCTCCGCCGCACTGCCCGCCTCGGTGGCCGTCCCGGTGGCGACGACCACGGCGAGGGCATGGCCGGCCGCCACCGTCGTCCCCTGGTAGAGCATCGACGTCCGGTCCGCGACCGTCCGGGCCGCGGTCGGCGCGGCGCTCTTCACGACCGGCAGCGACTCACCGGTGAGACTGGACTCGTCCACCTCCAGACCCATCGCCCGCACCACCCGGCAGTCCGCCGGAACCGCGTCCCCGGCCCGCAGCTCGATCACATCGCCGCGCACCAGATGCTCACCGGCCGCCTCCACCGCCTCGGCCCGGCCGGGCCGCCGCACCCTCACCCGCGCCGAGGTCGCCTCGACCAGCCGTTCCGCCGCCTCGTCGGCCTGCTGCCGCTGCACCCCGCCGACCAGTGCGTCCACGCCGAGCACCCCGCCGATGAGTACGGCGTCGAGCACGGAGCCGAGCGCCGCCGAGATGCCGCCGCCGACCGCCAGAACAGGGGTGAGCGGATTGGCCAGTTCCTCCGCGACCCGGCCGATCAGGGTGACGGCGCCATCGTGCCGGTCATGGCCCTCGAACTGCCTGCGCCGGGCGGCCTCGGCCTCGTCCAGCCCGCGGGAGGAGGTGCCCAGACGGGCCATCACCTGACGTACCGTCATGGCGTGCCAGGGCGTGCGCTCGGCGGCGGCCGGGGCGGGACGCCCGTGCAGCTGCCAGCCTGCCCAGAAGCCCGCCGCGATCCCGGCGATGGTCACCCCGTCGGTCACCAGGCGGGCCCGCACCCAGGCCCGTGGGCGGGGCACCAGGAGGGCGAGGCCCGCGCCCAGCACGGCGCCGGCGGCCTCCAGCCGGGTGCACAGCCGGCTGATCCGCCGGGCCTCCGGCAGGGCCGTCAGCAGCAGGTGGACGACATCGGGCGGGGCGGCGACATCGGCGTCCCACGGCACGTGCCGGGTGACGGTGATCACCCCGATGCCCAGGTCCGCGCGGACGAGTGCGCGCCGGG
Source organism: Streptomyces sp. KR55 (assembly GCF_052245645.1). Classification (NCBI taxonomy): domain Bacteria; kingdom Bacillati; phylum Actinomycetota; class Actinomycetes; order Kitasatosporales; family Streptomycetaceae; genus Streptomyces; species Streptomyces sp. KR55. The sequence goes on from NZ_JBQQCE010000816.1 coordinate 2,161, forward strand.
TCCGTGCCGAGACCACCGCGACACCGTGCCCGTCGGCCTGGAGAGAGCGCACCAGGGCGGCCGTACGC
>NZ_JBQQCE010000817.1:0-2205 GCF_052245645.1 Streptomyces sp. KR55
ACGTCCCGGAGACGGCGGTGGTGGGGGGAGGCATGGGGGCCTCTCGGGGAGGAGTCGGGAGGGTGTCGGGGAAGGCGGGGACAGAGACGGGGATTCAGTACGGCCGTTCGCCCAGCACGGCCGGGCGGTCGGGGTCGGCGGACCAGGCGGACCAGGAACCGGGGTAGAGCGCCGCGGGGATGCCGGCGTGGGCGAGCGCGGCGATCTGGTGGGCGGCCGTGACGCCGGACCCGCAGTAGACCCCCACCTCGGTCGCGTCATCGGCGCCCAGCGCCGCGAACCGAACGGCGAGTTCCTCCACGTCGCGGAATGTCCCGTCGGGACGGAGGTTGTCGCCCGTGGGCGCGGACAGCGCACCGGGGATGTGCCCGGCACGCGCATCGACCGGCTCGCTCTCGCCCCGGTACCGCTCGGCGGCGCGGGCGTCCAACAGCACCCCGTCCCGGGCGACTTCGGCAGCAGCATTGGCGTCCAGCACCGGCAGCCGCCCTGGCGTGAGCGCGATGTCGCCCGGCGCGGCGCGGGGGCCTCGGGCTCGCCGGCTTCTGTCGGCAGCCCGGCCGCGCGCCAGGCGCCCAGGGCCCCGTCGAGCAGCGTCACCCGCTCGACTCCCGCCCAGCGCAGCAGCCACCAGGCGCGGGCGGCGGCTGTGTTGCCGTTGTCGTCGTACACGACCACCGGTTGGCCCGTGGTGAGGCCCCAGCGGCGCGCGGACGCCTGTAGATCGGCGGGGTCGGGGAGGGGATGGCGGCCGCCCTGCGGTGTGGGCGGGGCGGCGAGCTCGGTGTCGAGGTCGACGTAGACGGCGCCGGGGATGTGTTCCTTGAGGTAGTGCTCGCGCCCGTGCGGGTCGCCTAGCTTCCACCGCACGTCCAGGATGACAGGCCCCGGATCACCGCCGCGCAGCAGGGAGCGCAGCTCGTCCACACCGGTCAGCACCGGGGCGGTCATGCGAGGTCCTCTCGTACGGCGATGGGCGTGACGTCTGGGGAGAGCCGCAGCCGCTCCAGGAACAGCACGACCGTGGCGGCGGCCGTGCGATGGGTGAGGTCGTTGAGGGCGTCGTGCCGGGTCCCGGCCAGGCTCACCAGCTCCACGCCGGGCATCGCCCGGTAGGCATGGCGGGCCTCCGGGAGCGGGCTGACCGTGTCGTCGGCGCCGTGCAGGGCGAGGACGGGGACGGAGATGCCGTCCAGGGCGGGCAGTTCAACAGGCGGCGTGTCCGTGAGAGCGCCGCGCCGGAACGCCGCGTCGGAGGTGAGCCTGCCGCGGTGGGTGGGGCAGGCGGTGCGCCGGTCGAGTTCGGCCTCCCAGTCGGGTGCCGCAGCGACGGCGTGCGATGCGGTGGGCAGCCCCGCGAGGATCAGCGCGTCCAGGCCCGGTGTGCCACGCGCGGCGAGCCGCGCCGCGTACAGGGCCCCGGTGTCGGACCCGACCAGCACCCGGGGGCCGGGCAGCGTCTCGTCGCGCAGCAGCTTGGCGGCCTCGTCGGTGACCGTCGCCAGGTCGGGGGAGGGATCCGTCAGGGCCCGTACGCGGTAGCCGTCGGCGGCGATGCGGCGGCCGAACCGCTCGTACACACCGCCGTGTTCGCCGCGGCCGGGGAGGAGGACGAGGGTGCCGCGCGGGGCGATCCCCTCTGGTTCGTCCCAGGCGTGGACAGGCTGCTGAGGAGAGCTCATGGTGACTCGATTCATCAGGAGGGCACAGGGGGTCGGCGGGACGCACCTGTGCCGCGGGCGGGGGGAGAAGGTGACGCGCACACCCGTCGAGGGCCCGCACAGCCGCCGGGCGTACGGGATCAGCTCAAGAACCGGTTCGGCTCAGATAGGGATGTGCGCGTGCGCGGATCAGCGACAGCGCATGGTGACGGCACGGCCGAGGTCGACCACCCGCCGCTGCGTCAGCCATGTGCCCGCGCCGCAGCACACCGCCGACCCGGCGGCCGTCGGCCGGAGTCCGGTGCTGAGGGGGCGCGGCCCGCAGGCCGGCGCGTTGGCTGTACGCGGCATGCGCCCAGCATGCAGGAGGCGAAAGACGTACGTCCAACGACGATTCGCCATCAAAACCGATCACGATCCTTAATCAATCGGTGCTAGCCTGCGCCCATGCGACCGGTCCTGGACATCGTGGCGCTGCGCAGCCTGATCGCCGTCGCCGACCACGGCGGCTTCCACCGCGCCGCCGGCGCGCTCGCGCTCAGCC
>NZ_JBQQCE010000818.1:0-2197 GCF_052245645.1 Streptomyces sp. KR55
TGGTCGAGACGGGCGCGCACCTCACCCACGGGCACCTCCGGCCCGCCGCCCGCTCCCCCCTCCCCCCTGAGCCACTCCCGCACGCCCGCGAGCTCCGCCTCCGCCCCCGTGAGCGCCCCCGGCACCAGGCCCGCAGCCGTCGTCAGCTCCTGCGCGAGCCGGTCGACGCCGTCCACGAAGACAGCGGCCTGCATGATCGCGCCCTCGGCGGCGCGCAGGTGGGCGGCGGCCAGGTCGGCGTTGCCCAGGTCGGCCTGCTGACGGGACTGGTTGAGACGGACCGTGGCGAACACCAGGCGGTCCTTGGCCTGTTCGACGTACCCGACGACCGAGGCGGTGGCGCCGGGCGGGTACCGCACGGCGAGGTCGCCGAGGGTGGCCTCCGTCGTCCCCGTTCGCCCCGCCAGCTCCCGGAAGCGCGCCTCCGCGACCTCCAGCGCCGCACCGATGCCCAGCTCCAGGCCGCGCAGCACATCGAACCCGGCGGCCTCCGTGTCCAGCCGTCGCCCCGCCTCCGCGCACCGCCCGACGATCCCGGCGAGCACCTGCCGACGGGCCGACTCCTCGCCCGGCACTCCGTCGTCGTAGCGCTGCCGCATCCGGAAGGCGGCCGACAGCTCGGCCTCGGCCTCCCGCAGGGCCCGCCCGAAGGGTTCGGCGTCCGACGCGTCGAACCGGGTCCCGGCGAAGGCGAGTTCCTCCCGGCTGGTGCGTACGCAGTCGTCCGCCTCGACCAGCGCCGCCCGGGACTGCCGGTCGAACCGGGCGAGCGTCGGCTGGGGCGGCGGGCCGGGGAGCGAGCCGCCGGGGGTCGTCCGGGTGCGGGTGCGCCGGGTGCGCCGTACGTACCCGTACGCGGCGAGCGCGATCGCCGTGACCGCCGCGATCAGCGGCAGCACCAGGTCGGCGGTGTACGTCCCGTCCCCCTCCTGCGCGACCGCGCCCGGCCCGGGCCCGCCCCTGGCGCCGGTGTCCGTCGCCGGCACCAGCAGACACAGCCACATCACCGCGATCGCACCACCGAGCACCGCCTGCGCCAGGCGCGCCCCTGTGGGGGGTCCGGCCTGCCGCGGCCGGCCCCGGAACCGGGATGACGTCACGTTTCGGAGCGTATGGCCGGGAATGCGGGCCCGCGACCGGGGTGCGTCCGATGCGGTCACCGACTTGTTGTTCGGATGTCACACGGGCTTTCCCTCTACAGGTGCCCTAGTTTGTTGTGGACCACCTGTGGGAGGCCTAGGGTCCACTTCTCCTATCCCTGTGAGGGTCAGACATCCATGCGAGCGTTACTCACCAGCAAGGCGGCCCGGCGTGCCCTGCGTCCGATCGCCGACCTCATAGACCAGCGCATCGAGCGGCAGATCCGCCGGGCCGTCGGGCAGGCCTCCCGCGACGCCTCGCAGCAGGAGCTGAAGAGGCTGCGCGCCCGCCAGCGCCCGCTGGAGCTGTTCTTCGACGGGACCGGCCGGGGTGCGTCGCGGCTGCCGTCCGCCCCCCATCTCCACCGCACGATCAAAGAGCTGACCGACGTGACCGGGGACGCGGACGGCGCGGAGCGGAACGTCGCCCAGGCGTTCCGGCTGCTCATCGCGATGGAGGCGCTCGGGGTCGGCCGGATCGCCGGCGGCACCATGAACATCTGCGGCAAGCTCTCCGCCGTACCGCTGCTGGACCCGCCGAACGACGACGTCCTGGAAATCGGCACCCTCTACGGGATGTTCGGCGCGGCCCTGATCCGGATGATGGAGCGCGCGGGACGCGACCCGCGCCTGACGATCGTCGACCCGCTCGCCGGGACCCAGCTCCAGCCCGGCGCCACCATGGGCAAGGATGCCTCGGGCACCCCAGTGAACGGGACCGCGGTGCGCACCAATCTGGCGCTGGTGGGCGCGGCGGGTGCCGGGGCCCGGATCCAGCAGGGCTTCTCCGAGGACCCCGAGGTGCGTGCCCTGGTCTCCGACCGCTCCTACGGCGTGATCATCGTCGACGGCGACCACTCCGCCGAAGGCGTCGCCAAGGACCTGGAGTGGGCCGAGCAGATCGTCGCGCCCGGCGGCATCGTCGTCCTGGACGACTTCGGGCACCCCAAGTGGCCCGGCATCAAGGAGGCCTTCGAGAAGCACATGACCACCGACACCCGTCTGAAGTTCCTCGGCCAGGTGGCCCACTCGGGCTATCTGCGGGCCTCACGCTGACC
>NZ_JBQQCE010000819.1:0-2197 GCF_052245645.1 Streptomyces sp. KR55
GGAGCAGGTGATCGCCGCCGCGCGCGCCGCGAACCGCAGCAGTCGTGTCCAGCCGTCGTCGCCGAGGGCCCTGAGTGCGTCGGCGGACAGGGCGTCCCAGGTGGACAGGCCGTGCAGCAGGGCCGCGTTCACCGTGTCGCCGGCGCCGATCGTGTCCACCACGGCGACCTGCTCGCCCGGCACGGAGTATTCTGCGCCGTCCCGCGTGAAGACGGTCAGCCCGTCGCCACCCCGGGTCATCACAACCGCCGAGGGACCCGCGGCCAGCCACTCGCGAGGGGTGCCGCCCAGCCACCGGGCGTCCTCCTCGGAGAGCTTGAGCAGCGTCACCGACGGCAGCCAGCCGACGAACCGGGCCCGGTAGGCGTCCGCGTCGGGGATCAGCCCGGCCCGGATGTTGGGGTCGAGCGCGGTGAACACACCCTGCGCGGCCGCGGTGCGCATCAGGTTCTCGTAGGCGCTCGCCCCCGGCTCCAGGACCAGGGAGCAGGTGCCGAACGACACCGCGCGTGCTCCGGCGGGGAGGCGGTCGGGGGTTGTGAACAGGCGGTCGGCGGTGCCGTCGACGTAAAAGGAGTAGGCGGCCGAGCCGTTCCCGTCGATCGTGGCGACCGCCAGGGTGGTCGGCTCCGTGCCGCGCTGCACCGCCGAGACATCCACCCCGGCCTTGCGCAGCCCGTCGAGCAGGGCCTCGCCGAAGGCGTCGTGGGAGGTACGGGAGCAGAAGGCCGCCGGGGAGCCGAGGCGGCCGAGGGCCACGGCCGTGTTGTACGGGCCGCCGCCGAGAGCCGGCTGCAGGCCGGCGAGGGCACCCGTGCCCTGCGGTACCAGGTCGATCAGGGCCTCACCGGCGACGACGATCACGAGACGGGTCCTTTCTGGGCGGTTCGGTGCTCGGACTTGTCGAACTTCTCGGACTGCTCGGGGCAGCCGCAGGACGTGCGGTGGACGAAGGTGCAGGGGAGCCGCACGGTCCGGGCGGGCCGGTCCGGCGCGGTGAGGCGTTCCAGGAGCACCCGCACGGCCCGGGCGCCGAGGTCCTTGCTGGGCTGGGCGATCGCGGTGAGCCGGGGGGAGAAGAGGTCTGCCCAGACGAAGTCGTCGAAGCAGCACAGCGCGATGTCGTCGGGCACGGACAGGCCGTGCTCGCGCAGGGCGCGCAGCGCGCCGATGGTCATCGCGTTGTTGGCGGTGACGAGCGCCGTGGGCGGCACGGCGAGGGACAGCAGGGTCGCCGTGGCCTGCTCACCGCCGGCTGACTCGGAGTCGCCGTGCACGAGGAGGCGTTCGTCGTAGGGGAGCCCGGCGGCCGCGAGACCGTGGCGGTAGCCGGTGATGCGCTCGCTGGTGGTGCTGAGCCCGCGACGGCCCGCGACCAGGCCGATCCGGCGGTGGCCGAGCCCGGCGAGATGGGTCACCAGCCGGGCCACCGGTTCAGCGCTCTCGGCGCAGACCTGGTCGAAGCGCGGCGCGCTGTTCCCCGGCTGGTCGACCAGGCGGTCCAGGAGCACGGTCGGGACGTTGTGGCGATGCAGGTAGGTGACGAGTTCGCCCGGGTCGGCCGAGGGCGCGACGATCAGGCCGTCCACGCGTCGTTCGTGCAGGAGCTGGACGACCTTGCGCTCGTGCTGCGGGTCGTCGTGCGGATCGGCGATGAGCAGGCTGTAGCCGTGTTCCAGGGCGGTCGCCTCGACGCCCTGGAGGATCTCGGTGAAGTAGGGATTGCTGATGGCCGACACGGCGAGGCCGATGGAACGGGTGCGGGAGGTCACCAGAGAGCGGGCGAGGGTGTTCGGGGTGTAGCCGAGCTCGTCGATGGCGTCCAGGACAGCCTGGCGGGTCCCCGGGAGCACCGGCCGGGTGCCGTTCAGCACATGGGAGACGGTCGCGACGGAGACGCCGGCGTTGCGTGCCACGTCGGCCATGGTTGGCATGGGTTCCCTCCCGAGCCGCGCCATCGAGCCGCGCCGTCACCGGTCCTGTGCACCGGTCCGACGCGGGCCTTCTGGCCGGGACCGTATTCCATTCGACGGCGGACGTAAACGCTTGCGCAAGCGTTTACGTCCGCCGTCGAGGCCACCCCCACCCACATCCAGTTCAATCACCGACCGCTCTCGTCGGCAGGTACCACCCCTCCTCCGCACCCGAGCCTCCGACCAGTGGAGACCCCATGCCCGCCCGACCTTCCCCGAGCCGC